>JAYUYR010000031.1:0-17904 GCA_043752405.1 Sphingomonas sp.
AGGCCGGTGGCGTCAATGACCTCTGCATCGGCAGGGATTTCGAACTGGTCGAGAGCCGCAATGACATCGCCGTCGATCAGCACATCTAGGCTTCCGCCCGTGATCGCGATGCGGCTCATGTTCTGCGCTCTCGGGTCAGCACATCAAGGCACGCCATGCGCACCGCAACCCCCATTTCAACCTGCTCGGCAATCACCGAACGGCTGGGGTGATCGGCGATTGCGCTGGTAATTTCGACACCGCGGTTCATGGGGCCAGGGTGCATGACAATGGCGTCGGGGCCGGCCAGCGACAGGCGCTCTTCGGTCAACCCGTAGAGCATATGATATTCGCGCGTGGAGGGAATGAATGCGCCGTCCATCCGTTCATTTTGTAGGCGCAGCATCATCACGACGTCGGCGCCTGCTATGCCTGCGTCCATGTCGGTAAACGGCGTGACCCCCATCCGCGCGATGTCACGCGGTATCAGCGTCGCAGGGGCGACAACGCGCACGTCCGCCGCAAGCGCGGTCAGCGCGAGGATGTTCGAACGCGCCACGCGGCTGTGCAACACGTCCCCGCAAATCGCCACCCGGACGTTGGCGATCCTCCCAAAGCGACGGCGGATGGTGAGTGCGTCGAGCAGCGCCTGCGTCGGGTGCTCGTGGCTGCCGTCGCCAGCATTCAGCACCGGGCAATCCACTTTATCGGCAATCAGCGCGACAGCCCCCGAAGACGCATGGCGAATGACGATCACATCGGCGCGCATCGCGTTCAGCGTGATCGCGGTATCAATCAGCGTCTCGCCCTTCTTCACGCTCGATTGGCTCGCGTGCATGTTGACGACGTCGGCACCCAGCCGCTTGCCCGCAATCTCGAAGCTTAGCAGCGTCCGCGTCGAGTTCTCGAAAAACGCATTGATCTGCGTCAGCCCATCGAGGCGGTGATCGGACGCGGCATGACTGCGGTTATGGTCGACCCACTGGTCGGCCTCATCGAGCAGAAACGAAATCTCGTGCGGCTGAAGGCCAGCGATCCCGGTGAGGTCGCGGTGGGGAAAGAAGGCCGTCGATGACATTAAAACACGGTCCTAGGCTCCCCGACGCGACTCCGCAACCCGGCCTTAAGTTCCGTAAAAGAAGCGCTCTTCGACGATCTTGCCGTCCTTCACCGTGTAAAGCCCGTCTTCATCCATCTGCATCCGGACGCCGGTTTCCTTGAACGTCACGTCCATGTTGAAGCGGACGATGAACTGGTCGCCGTTGACATAGGGGCCGCTGGCGTCCGCACTGTGGATCTCGTGGTTGGCGTACCACCATTCACCCTTGCCACGGACGGCGGCGATCCCGTGCGATGACAGCGCGGCGGGGTCGGGGCCCATGGCTTCGACACTGACAATATCGGGCGACCAGTATTTTTCACCTGCTTCATCGAATTTTCCCGCTTTGCACAGGGCAGCGAAGTCGGCAGCAATTTCGGCTGTAGTCATTATGATCTCCTCTCGGACGCCCTGATTATGCGCCATTCTCAAACTGCTTCCAAGCGCCCAAATGCTGCGCTAGAGACTGACTTCAATGCACGCGCTCGCGAATCCGACCCGTTTCCTGAAACTCGCCCGGCCGCTCACGGCAATCTGCGGCATTGGTGGCGCGCTCCTGATCTTGATCGGCTGTTATGCCGGACTTTTCGTGACGCCGCCGGACTTCGTTCAGGGCGAAACCGTGCGCATCCTCTACATACATGTGCCTGCCGCCTGGCTTGGCATGGCGGGCTGGTCCGGAATTGCGATTGCCAGCATCGTTCAGCTTGTTTGGCGCCATCCGCTGGCGGGCGTGGGGGCACGCGCAGTAGCGTTGCCGGGGGCGGTATTCAGTGCCATCTGCCTTGCGACGGGATCGATCTGGGGCCGCCCGACATGGGGCACATGGTGGGAATGGGACGGGCGGATGACATCGATGCTCGTCCTGCTTTTCCTCTATATCGCCTATATGGCGCTGGCGGCTGCGAGCCAGGAACGCACCAGCGTTAGCCGCGCCAGTGCGATTTTCGGAATTGTCGGCGCGGTCAATATTCCTGTGATCAAATATTCGGTGGTGTGGTGGAACACGCTGCATCAGGCACCGTCGATTACGGTGACGGGCGGATCGAAAATTGCCCCTGAACTGCTCTGGCCGCTGGGCCTTACGACGCTGGGCTTCAGCTTGCTGTTCGGCGCGATTGTCCTGATGCGGATGCGTGCGATCCTCGCGTCGGCCAAGCTCGAGGCACGGCTCGAAAGGATGGCGCGCGCATGAACCAATGGGCATTCGTGATTGCGGCTTATGTCGTTACAATCGGCGGCACATCGGCAGTCGTCCTCTGGGCATGGGCATCGATGCGTAGTGCCGAACGGGCGGGCGGGCGATGAAAGCCAAGCATCAGCGGCTCATCCTCGCACTTGCGGCACTGTCGGCGGTTGTCGGTTCGGGCGTGCTCGCCATGTCGGGCCTGAAGGACCGTGCCAGTTATTTCTATGCCCCCGAAGATGTCGCGCGGCAGGGTATACCGGCAGGGCAAATCCGGCTGGGCGGGATGGTGACCAACGGCTCGCTCGTCAAAGCCCCCGACGGTGTCACATTGTCTTTCATTGTCCATGACGAAAAAAGCCAGGTGCCTGTGCGTTTCCGCGGTATCCCGCCCGATCTGTTCAAGGAAGGGTCGGGCGTCGTTGCCGAAGGAGCCTTCGAAGGTAAAACCTTCGTCGCGAACAACCTGCTCGCCAAGCATGACGAGAATTATAAGCCCCCTCAAATGGCAGGCAAAGAGCATAAAACGGACACGCTGACTCAATGATAGCAGAAGCCGGTCTGGCAACATTGTGGATCGCGTCCGTGCTCGCCCTGCTTCAGTTCGGGCTGGGCGCAATGGCGGTTTCGGATTCGCGCGGCGATCTGCGGCGCGGGGTTCGCGCGGTCGCTGTCGTGCAAGGGCTGTTCGTCGGCGCGTCGTTCTGGTTGCTCATCGTCTGCTTCCTGCGCTCGGACATGTCGGTGCAACTGGTCGCCACGAACAGTCATTCGATGAAGCCGTGGCTTTACAAATTCGCCGGCACCTGGGGAAATCATGAAGGGTCGATGCTGCTTTGGGTCGCAGTGCTTGGCGTCGCCGGTGCAGCGGTGGCCGTGTTCGAACACCGGATAAAGGAACGCACGCTGGCCGCAACGCTGGCGGCGCAGGCCGCGATCAGTTTCGGATTCTATGCATTCCTGCTGTTTTCGTCGAACCCGTTCAAGCGACTGTTTCCAGTGCCTGTCGATGGCAATGGCCTCAATCCGCTGCTGCAGGATCCCGGCCTCGCGTTCCACCCGCCGACGCTTTATTTCGGCTATGTCGGGATGTCGGTGGCGTTCAGCTTTGCCGTCGGCGCGATGGTGACGCGTGACGTTGACAGGGATTTTGCCCGCGCGATGCGGCCGTGGGTCCTCGCCGCGTGGATTTTCCTGACTCTCGGCATCACGGCGGGCAGCTACTGGGCCTATTACGAACTCGGCTGGGGCGGCTGGTGGTTCTGGGATCCTGTTGAAAATGCTTCACTAATGCCGTGGCTGGCGGCAACCGCCTTGCTTCATTCGGTGACCGTATTGGCAACCCGCGATGGCCTTCGCGCGTGGACAGTTATGCTCGCGGTGGTCGCTTTTTCGATGTCGATGGTCGGTACGTTCCTCGTCCGCTCTGGAATCCTCACCAGCGTCCACAGTTTTGCCGTTGATCCGGCGCGCGGCAGTGTCCTGCTCGCGTTGCTGGTCCTCTACATCGGCGGCGCGCTCGCGTTGTTCGCCATCCGCATTTCGACCGTGAAGGAGGGGACGCAGTTCGATCTGGTCAGCCGCGAAGGCGCACTGGTCGCAAACAACCTCTTCCTCTCGGCCATCCTCGGCGTCGTCCTGATCGGCACGCTCTATCCACTCGCCGCCGAAGCCGTGACCGGAGAGAAACTCTCTGTTGGCCCGCCTTATTTCGATGCGACCGCAGGGCCGCTCGCGCTCGCGCTGGTGATCTTCATGGGAATTGGCCCGCTCACGCGCTGGCGGCGCGACGATTTGACGACGGTCCTCAAACGCGTGTCATTACCGATCGCGATGTTCGTTGTCGCGCTGGTCGCAATGGCTGTCTTTGCGCCGCAAATCAGCATCCTGTCGTTCCTCGGTATTGTCCTCGCCATCGGGGTCGGTGCGGCCAGCCTCGCCCCTTTGTGGAAGCGCAACCTGCGTCGCACGCCGCTGTTTACTTATGGCATGGTCCTCTCGCATCTTGGCGTGGCAGTGGCGCTTGCTGGCATGGCCGCCGAAAGCGCGTTCATGAAAGAATCGCTGGTCGCCAAACGCATCGGCGAAAGCGCCACCGTCGGCCCCTATACCATCAGATTCGTTGGCATGGAGCCGATTGCTGGCCCCAACTGGACCGCGCTCGAAGCCACGCTCGAGGCAAAGCGGGGCGACGGAAAACCCTTCCGCCTCAAACCGCAATCACGGCACTTCTCCAGCCCGCCAACCGAAACCAACGAAGCTGCTATTGCGACGCGCCTCGACGGGCAGCTTTATCTCGTCGTCGGCAAGCAGGATGAAACCGGGCGCTGGCAGCTGCGGCTGTGGTGGAAGCCGATGGTCACGCTCATCTGGCTCGGCGGTGGAATGATCGCAATGGGTGGCATACTCTCGCTATTCGGGCGGATGCGCCGCGAGCGTGGTTACGCCGAACGCACGGCTTACGCATGAAACGCGATCTCGCCACACATACCGTTTGCCCTGAGCTTGTCGAAGGGTTGTCCTTCCCTTTGCAATGGCCAAGAAGAAGGGCAAGGCTTCGACAAGCTCAGCCCAAACGGAGGGGGCATTGAAACGCCTGTGGCTCTGGGTGCCGCTGGCGGCGTTTGCGTTGTTGTTTGCAGTCGTGGCGTCGGGCCTGATTCAACCGACGAACTCCGAAAATCCCTCCAAGATGGTTGGAAAGCCGATCCCCGTCTTTGCGCTGCCCGCGGCTGCCTCGACACGCCCCGCACTGAGCAACAAGGACTTTAACGGCAAGCCGCGTCTGATGAACATCTTCGCCAGCTGGTGCGTGCCGTGCATTGCCGAAGCGCCCGTGCTGATGGCTTTGGCGCAACAGGGAGCCCTTATCGAAGGTGTTGCACTGCGCGATAAACGTGCCGACGTCGACAAGTTCCTGATGCTAAATGGCAATCCTTACCGCGCTATCGGCCTCGACGCTGATTCGAGCATCCAGCTTGCCATCGGGTCGTCAGGCGTCCCCGAAACGTTCGTCATCGACAGCAAAGGCGTCATCCGCCACCAGCACATCGGCGCCATTGGCGCGCAGGACATCCCCGAAATCCTGTCGAAACTTCGCGAAGCACGATGAAAAACTATTCGACCTCCGCGTCCTCAACGCCTCTGCTCAGGATTTGGAGAGTGATCACTTGCGTCGCGATGACCCTATCAATTCCGAGTGTTTCTACTGCCGATTCCTCAATGCCAGCTGCGCCGTTTGCCTATACCCAACTCGCCGACCCGGCACAGGAAAAGGCTGCGCAGACGCTGATGCTGTCGGTACGTTGCCTTGTCTGTCAGGGGCAATCGATCGCCGATTCGGATGCCGACATGGCCGCCGACATGCGCTCAATGATACGCAAGCGCATCGCAGCGGGCGAAAAGCCCGAGGCTATCCGTGCCTGGCTGATCGAGCGTTACGGCAATTGGGTCAGTTACAAGCCGGTTTTTGACGCGCAGACGGCGCTGCTGTGGGCCGTTCCGTTCATGCTGATGGGGGTGGGTATTCTCCTCGCGCGCGGGCGTTTCAAAAAGCGGGGGCGATGAGCATGGGCTGGGGGATCATGCTGGGGCTCGTATTTATTGCAATCGGCGTGTTGTGGCGATTTGGCGGGTTGACCCGCTCGGCGCTTGAACTGAGCGGCGCGGCGCTGTTGCTCGGCGTTGCGGGCTATGCGTGGCAGGGCAGCCCCGATGAACCCGGCACCAGCGTCCAGTCACGCGAAACGGCGGGCATGGTTGACCCTGCTACCGTTGAATCGCGCAAGAACATGATGGGCCAATTCGGCAACGAAGCGGCTTGGCTCGATTTTGCCGACACGATGACGCGTATGGGGCAGACGCAGGGCGCGGTTCTCGCCATGCGCAGCGGCATTCGTGATGACCGGAACAACGTCAATCTATGGATTGGCCTCGGCAATGCGCTGGTCGCACATGGTGGTGGGATCGTATCGCCGGCGTCGCGCTTCGCATTTGACCATGCTGCCCGGCTGTCGCCCAAACATCCCGGACCGTCGTTCTTTCTCGGCGTAGCATTGGCGGCACAGGGGCAGACCGAGGAAGCCGCGCGCCTGTGGACCGCATTGCTGGCGCGCTCTCGCAGTGATGCCCCGTGGCGCGCCGATCTCGAGGCGCGCTTGGCGGCTATTGGAGGCGCGACACCTTAAACCCGCGCTTGGTGAGCAATTCGGTCACTGCATCAGCCCCCGCCAGATGTCCCGCACCGACAGCGAGGAAAACCGACCCCGGCTTGGCCAGGCGCTGGACAATCCAGTCAGCCCAGTTGCGGTTGCGCTGCTTCAAAAGGACATCGGCCAATTCGGGCGACAGTTTCAGTTCGTCGTCGAACGTCAGCGCGATTTTCTTCACGTCGCCTGATCCCCACGCAGCGATCATCACATCGAATTCGGCTCTTGCGTTCGTGTCATCCTCAGCGATACTGGCCAAAAACTTGCGCTGCGCCGCCTCGGGCAAACCATCGAAATAACCCAGTTGCTGCGTCGGCGTTTCCAGTCCCGATACCGGTTTTTTGGCGCCCTCAAACTGGCGCGACAGCACGGCTTCCGCGCCATATTCGGCACTGACTGGCAAATCGCGCATCCCCGCCGATGCCAGCGTCAGCGCAGCGGCCCAGGTCTCGAACTTGTCGAGCACTGCAATCGGCACCCCGCTTTTGGTTACAATCCGCTGCAACGCCGCGCGCTTGTCGGCGGGCACGCGGTCGAGCAGCGGGGGCAGGCCGGGCGTCATCCCCAGCCGCATCATGATCGCGCCGGTCGCCTGTGGATTCTTGTCCATGACCGTCTCTAGCACTAGCCCCTGCGACCCCTTGATCGCTGCCTCGATCTTGGGCGATTGCCATGCCAGCTTCTTAGGCAGCAAATGGATCGTCCCGAACAGATAGATCGTCGTGTCGGCGTCAGCGACTTTCCACAAAGCAGGCCGGATCGGCTTCGCCTCGCTTTGCGTGGCCTGACAGGACAGGAGAGCGAACGCCGCAAGCGCGGACCCGATGGTACGTATCATGACCTGGGAAGTAGCGCCTTGCTTGACCCGTCGCCAGCCCTAAGCCAAAGGCTCGAGCGATTTGTTGCACCTGCGAAGGACGCCTAAGGAAATGCGCGCGTGACCAAGCCACTCAGCTTTCAGAAGCTGATCCTGACACTCCACGATTACTGGAGTGACCGCGGCTGTGTGATCCTGCAACCTTATGACATGGAAATGGGGGCAGGGACGTTCCACACGGCGACCACCCTGCGCGCGCTCGGCCCCGATCACTGGAATGCGGCCTTTGTTCAGCCGTGCCGCCGCCCGACCGACGGGCGCTATGGCGAAAACCCCAACCGCCTTGGCCATTATTATCAATATCAGGTGATCCTGAAGCCCAGCCCGGCCGATTTGCAGGAACTATATCTCGGTAGCCTTGCGGCAATCGGCATCGATCCACTGCTGCATGACATCCGCTTCGTCGAGGATGACTGGGAATCGCCGACGCTGGGCGCGTGGGGTCTGGGCTGGGAAGTCTGGTGCGACGGCATGGAAGTGACGCAGTTCACTTATTTCCAGCAAATGGGCGGGTTCGACTGCAAGCCGGTCGCGGGCGAGCTAACCTACGGCCTCGAACGCCTAGCCATGTATGTCCAGAATAAGGACAGCGTTTACGACCTAGATTTCAATGGTGCGGGCGTCACCTATGGCGATGTCTTTCTCGAAAACGAGAAGCAGATGTCGACATGGAATTTCGAAATCGCCGCCACGAAAACGCTGTTCGACGGGTTCAGGATGGCCACAGCCGAATGCGAAAACTGCCTGAATGCCGACCTACCGATCCCAGCTTATGAACAGGCGATCAAGGCAAGCCACATCTTTAACACGCTACAAGCGCGGGGTGTCATCTCGGTTGCCGAACGCGCCGCGTATATGAGTCGCGTCCGCGATCTGGCAAAAGGAGCGTGTGCAGCCCACATGACCAAAAACGGGTGGCTGGCACCACAACCGCGTATCGAAGATGTGCCAGGATACGGAACGTTTTGATGACCGACTTTTTGCTGGAACTGCGCTCCGAGGAAATCCCCGCGCGGATGCAGGCGAAAGCCAAAGACGATCTCTCGCGCCTGTTTACCGAAGAAATTGCCAAGGCGGGTCTGAAAGCCGTCAGCATCGAAACCTTCGCCACCCCGCGCCGCCTCGCGCTAATCGCCCGTGGCCTGCCCGCCGAAACTATAAGCACCAGCGAGGAACGCAAAGGCCCGCGCGCCAATGCACCCGACGCGGCGCTTGCAGGATTCCTACGTTCGACCGGCCTCACCCGCGACCAGCTCACCGAACGCGACGGCGTGCTGTTTGCTGTCATCGCCAAACCTGGACGCCCGACGGCAGACGTTCTTTCCGATGCCATCCCCGCCATCATACGCGCCTTCCCGTGGCCCAAATCGATGCGCTGGGGCGATGCGTCGATCAGCACAGAAAGCCTCCGCTGGGTCCGCCCTCTGCAGGGCATTGTCGCGCTGTTCGGCGAACAAATCGTCGATTGCGAAATCGACGGTATTCGAAGTGGCGCCATGACGCTCGGCCACCGCTTTCACCACGCAGGGCCGATCACCATCGGCAGCGCCGATGACTATGTCGAAAAACTGCGCATTTGCCACGTCATCGTCCACCATTCCGAACGCAAGAAGCTGATCGAGGACGGCGCGGCCAAGGCTGCGGCTGCCGCGGGGCTTACGGTCATTCCCGACGAGGGATTGGTTTTGGAAAACGCGGGCCTTACCGAATGGCCGGTTCCATTGCTCGGTCGTTTCGACCCCGCGTTCCTGAACGTGCCGCGCGAAGTCATCCAGCTGACCATGCGCACAAACCAGAAATATTTTGCCTGCACCGACGCGGACGGGCAGCTCGCCAACGCTTTCATCTGCACCGCAAATATCGAAGCGCATGATGGCGGCGCGGCGGTCGTCGCGGGGAACGAGAAGGTGCTTTCGGCGCGATTGAGCGATGCCAAGTTCTTCTGGGAGCAAGACCTGAAAGTTTCGCTTGAGGATCAGGCGAAAAAGCTCTCGCAGATCGTTTTCCACGAGAAACTGGGTACTGTCGCCGACAAGGTCGATCGCGTCGCAAAACTCGCGCGGTGGTTATGCCAAGAGGGAATTGTCAAAGGCGACCCCGACCTTGCCGAACAGGCGGCGAGACTCTGCAAAGCCGATCTCGTCACCGGCATGGTCGGCGAATTCCCTGAATTACAGGGCATTATGGGTGGCTATTACGCCCGTGCGCAGGGTCGTCCGCCAGAAGTCGCCGACGCGATCCGCGATCATTACAAACCGGTCGGGCAGGGCGACGACGTGCCAACTGCGCCGGTGACGGTGGCGGTGAGTTTGGCGGATAAGCTGGATAGCATTCTATGCTTCTTTGTAGTGAACCTGAAACCCTCTGGTTCACGGGATCCGTTCGCTCTGCGTCGCTCAGCGCTTGGTGCTATTCAAATCATAATCGCAAACGACCTTAGGTTCAGCCTTTCCGATACTCTGTTGAGCTTTTACGTTTGGCTGCAAAAGACTGTACTTGGCGTCTTGCAGGACAAAAATACAGAGTTAAAGGATGTCGTTGCTTTTCAAACTGAACTGAAGAAGCTGCTACGATTTGCTATACGCGAGAAGCTTGTTCAGCTTCGTCCGATGCTACGAGACATTGCGGTCCCATCAGTTCCCACAAATAGATTTGACGAGCTCAATGGAGCATTGGGAGGGTCCGATGATGCTTTGTTAACGGCAGGCGAGATTTGCTTGTTTTTCGCCGACCGCCTCAAAGTCCAACAACGCGAAGCGGGGGTCCGCCACGACCTGATCGATGCGGTGTTTGCGCTGGGTGGCGAGGATGATCTCGTCCGTCTCCTCGCACGAGTGAAGGCTTTGCAGGGGTTTGTCGGGACCGCCGAGGGCAAGAACCTGCTCAGCGGGTATAAGCGCGCGGCTAATATATTGAAGAAGGAAGGTATTCCGACTGCCCTCATCACAGCTTCCGCCGGTATGACGAATGCGCTGTCCTACACGCGCGAAACCGCCGAGACTGCATTGATCGACGCGCTCGATTCGGCGGAACCGCTCGCCACTGCCGCTATCGAGCGTGAAGACTTCGAAGGCGCGATGTCGGCACTGGCCAGTCTGCGCGCGCCCATCGATGCGTTCTTTGAAACTGTAACGGTCAATGACCCCGACCAGGCGAAGCGCGACGCCCGTCTGGCGCTGCTCGCCCGCGTCCGCGATGCCGTTCACCGCGTCGCCGATTTTTCGAAGATCGACGGGTAGGACAATAGTGTAACCTTTGTAACCTTCGGCATCGCAGGGAGCCAGAATGACCAACTATGTGTACCGTTTCGGCGGCGGGGTTTCCGAAGGGGGGCAGGACAAGACGCTGCTCGGCGGCAAGGGCGCGAACCTTGATGGTATGGCGTCAATCGGGCTGCCAGTGCCGCCGGGTTTCACGATTAGCACCCCGATGTGCGCTCGCTATTATGAGGAAGGCGAAGCATTTCCCGCTGAGTTAAACCCCCAGGTCGCCGCCGGGATCGCGCACATCGAAAGCGTGACGGGCAAGCGTTTTGGCGATGCGGTTGATCCGCTCCTCGTCTCGGTCCGCTCGGGTGCGCGCGTCTCGATGCCAGGCATGATGGACACGGTCCTCAATCTCGGCCTCAACGACGAAACCGTGGTTGGCCTCGCCGCTGCATCGGGCGACGAGCGTTTCGCGTGGGACAGCTATCGCCGCTTCATTCAAATGTATGCCGACGTCGTCCTCGGCCTCGATCATGGCGCGTTCGAAGAAGCGCTCGAGATCGCCAAGGAAGACCAGGGGTTCAGCCTCGATACCGACATGTCGGCAAAGGACTGGCAGAAACTGGTCGCCGAATACCAGCGCCTCGTCGCCGAACTTTGGGGCAAGCCCTTCCCGCAGGACGTCCATGACCAACTGTGGGGTGCGGTCGGCGCGGTGTTCGGATCGTGGCAATCCGAACGCGCGAAAGTGTATCGGAGGATCAACAGCATCCCGGGCGACTGGGGCACGGCGGTCAATGTACAGGCAATGGTGTTCGGCAATATGGGCGACACCTCGGCGACGGGTGTAGCTTTCACCCGCGATCCGGCCAACGGCGAGCGCGCCTATTATGGCGAATATCTGATCAACGCACAGGGCGAGGACGTTGTCGCGGGCATTCGCACGCCGCAATATCTCACCACAGCGGCGCGCGAGCGGGCGAAGGCAAAGCCCCTGTCGATGCAGGAATCGATGCCGGTGGTTTATAACGAACTCGCGCGCGTGTTCGACTTGCTAGAGGTGCATTACCGCGACATGCAGGACATCGAGTTTACCGTCGAACGGGGCAAACTCTGGATGCTGCAGACGCGCAGCGGCAAGCGCACCGCGAAAGCCGCGCTGAAGATCGCGGTCGACATGGCCGATGAGGGGCTGATCACACGCAACGAGGCCATCTGCCGTGTCGATCCGTCGGCGCTTGACCAATTGCTGCATCCTACCCTCGATCCTCTTGCCAAGCGCGACGTGCTGGTCAAGGGGCTTCCCGCCTCGCCGGGGGCCGCGTCGGGCATCGTCGTATTCGACAGTGATACGGCGGAGAAGCGAGCCGAAATGGGCGACAGCGTCATCCTCGTCCGTACCGAAACATCACCCGAAGACATTCACGGCATGCACGCCGCAAAGGGGATCTTGACAGCGCGCGGCGGTATGACTTCACATGCTGCAGTGGTGGCGCGGGGGATGGGCCGGCCTTGCGTTTCAGGGGCGGGATCGCTTTCTATCGACACCAAGGCCAAAATTGCCCGCGTTGGCACAAGAGAAATCCGCGAGGGTGACATCCTCACCATCGACGGTGCATCAGGCGAAGTCATGCTTGGTGCGGTCGCAACGGTTCAGCCCGAATTGTCGGGCGACTTCTCGACCCTGATGGTCTGGGCAGACGCGGCACGCCGGATGAAAGTCCGCGCCAATGCCGAAACGCCAGCCGATTGCCGCATCGCCCGCGACTTCGGTGCCGAAGGTGTGGGGCTGTGCCGCACCGAACATATGTTCTTCGACGCGGCGCGGATCACTGCGGTGCGTGAAATGATCCTCGCGTCGGACGAGAAGGGGAGGCGGGCGGCGCTGGCCAAGCTGCTCCCCGAACAACGCGCCGATTTCATCGGCATCTTCGAAGTGATGGCGGGCCTGCCGGTCACCATCCGCCTGCTCGATCCGCCGTTGCACGAGTTTCTGCCGACCGAAGAATCGGACTTCGAGGACGTCGCAAAGGGTGCAGGAGTCAGCGTCGATACGCTGAAACGCCGCGCCGCCGAACTGCATGAATTTAATCCGATGCTGGGCCACCGCGGGTGCCGTCTGGGTGTGACCTATCCTGAAATCTACGAGATGCAGGCGCGGGCGATCTTTGAGGCGGCGTGTGATCTCGATGTCTCGCCAATTCCCGAAGTGATGGTTCCGCTTGTTGCAACAAGACGCGAGCTCGAATTGATGAAGGACGTCATCGACCGCACTGCCGAGGCGGTCTTTGCCGAGCGTGGCAAGAGGATCGAGTATTTTGTAGGAACGATGATCGAACTCCCCCGCGCGGCCTTGATGGCAGGTGAAATTGCTGAAGTCGGTGCGTTTTTCAGCTTCGGCACGAACGACCTCACGCAGACAACACTCGGGGTTTCACGCGACGACGCCAGCCGCTTTCTGACCACCTATGTAGACCAGGGCATTTATGTGACTGACCCCTTCGTCAGCCTAGACATCGACGGCGTCGGCGAACTTGTGAAACTCGCGGCAGAGCGGGGCAGGGCAACGCGCCCCGACATAAAGCTTGGCATTTGCGGTGAGCATGGCGGCGACCCGGCGAGCATAGCATTCTGCGAAAGCGTTGGTCTCGATTATGTGAGTGCCTCACCCTATCGTGTGCCGATTGCCCGCCTTGCGGCAGCACAATCGGCGTTGGCTATTTCTTGTTGATAAACTGATCGTTGATCGAGCACGCCGCTGGGCCAAGAATGACGATAAACAGCACCGGTAGAATGAACAGGATCAGCGGCACCGTCATGATGGCGGGGAGGCGGGCAGCTTTTTCTTCGGCGCGCATCATGCGGTCGTTGCGGAATTCGGCCGAAAGCACACGCAAGGCCGATGCCAAAGGCGTGCCGTACTTCTCGGTTTGGATCATGGTCGTGACCACACCTTTCACGGCGTCAAGTTTGACGCGCATCGCCAGGTTTTCAAAGGCCGCGCGCCGTTCGCTCAAAAAGCCAAGTTCGATCGCGGTCAGGGCAAATTCGTCCCCGAGCTCGGGATAAGCACGGCCCAGTTCCTTGGCGACGCGTGAGAAGGCGGCGTCGACTGTCAGTCCGGCTTCGGCACAAATGACAAGAAGGTCAAGCCCGTCGGGAAGCCCTTTGCGGATTTCGGTTGAGCGCTTGCTGACCTTGTTGTCGAGCCAGAAGTCGGCAGCCTTGTAGCTGAGTAACAGTGCTGCCGCGACGACCCCGTTGCGCTTGAACGGTGTCCAATCGGCAAGGCCGCCCATGACAAAAACCCAGAACATGACGCCGCCGCCGATAACGATGGGCAGGATCATGCGCGCAAAAATAATGGCAATGGCCCAGTCCTTTGATCGGATACCCGCCTGCATCAACTTGATTTGTGTCGCCTTTAGCTGGGTATCTTGTAGCACCCTTAATCCCGAAAGCAGCGACCGCATACGGTCGGTTGTCTCGTTCTTTTGGGTCAGCTTGGCGCGACGCTTCGACGTCGAGGCCACGATCCCGGCTTTCAGCTGTTCACGCCGTTCGTTCAGCGCTTTGACACGCTTGGCCATCGGGTCGCGGACCGTGGTTGCGGCATAGATGGCCAGCATCATCGCAAAAGTGGCGACGGCGCTGAGCATCGTCGCGACCCAAATGATGTCGACGCCGAAGAGGCTCGGACCGGCAGCGGCAGTTGGCATAGTGCGGCCCCTTCTTTAAATTTCGAAGCTGATCATCTGCTTCATGATGAATGCGCCAATGCCCATCCAGACCATGCCGCCAAGCCCGGTGCCGATGAGCCGCGGATCGGTAAAGAACTGCGCCATATAGGCATTGTTGATATTCCAGATCAGGATGAACACGATAAACGGTAGCGACCCGATAATATAGGCCGACGCTTTTGATTCCGACGACATCGCCTTGATCTTGAGCTTCATCTGGGCGCGCTTGCGCAAGACGTCCGACAGGTTGGACAGCGTTTCGGCTAGGTTGCCGCCAGTTTCGCGCTGAATCTGCAAGGTGATAACAAAGAATTGGAATTCGGGTGTGCCAAGGCGATCAGCCGTTTCCTGCAACGCGGCATCCATCGTCCGGCCGATTTTCATTTTGTCGGAAACCGAGCGAAATTCGACGCCAACTGGTCCGGGCACTTCGGATGCGACAACGCCAAGCGTTTCGGAAATTGGCAAACCCGAGCGCAAGCCCCGCACCAGCAATTCAATAGCGTCTGGAAAATTCTTGGTGAACTTAGCAACACGCTTCTTGATTGTCATGTTGACGACCATGTGTGGAATCATGAGGCCCAGAAACGCACTGAGAAAAAGGGCGAGCAGGAACGGCGCACCCTTGATCATCAATCCCGCGCCGACGATGCCAGCAATAATCAAGCAAGCACTCAGATATTTGCCGGGCGTCCAGTTCTTTCCGGTCCTGTCGAGTCGCGCCTTTAGCACAGCGGGTTTCGGCAGGAATTGCGCGGCAAGATTATCCATCGTGGTGTTGCGCGCCTGGTGGATGCGCCGCATCTGTGCTTCGACAACAGCACCGGTTGAGCTGCTGTGGCGATCACGTAACGCTTGGAGACGACGGATCTGCGCCTTTGTCCCCGAAGGTCCTGAAAACGCAAGCGCCACCATGCCGAGAATTATTATGCCGGTAACACCGAACATCAGGATGGGAAGCGAGAGCATGGTTTTCAGTCCGCCTTCACTTTTTGTTTCGCCTTGCCAGGCAGCATTGCTTTAAGGCCGCCTAGTCTGCCGAGGAGCGAGCTTTTACCTTTGGCCTCTTCGCTGCCAGTTACTGCTGCAGCCGTTTCTTCACCATTGGCGACGAGGCGATTGGTGATGTCGGCAATGATACCGCCAACTTTGCTGCCCTTGCCAACTTCGGCGATGGTCTTACCGAGCTTGGCGGCTTGCGTTGCCACCTTCATATCGGCAGGGACGACAAAGTCTATTTTGCGTTCGATCGAAGTCTCGAAATCCTTGCGGCTGATTTCGCCGGTGCCGCTAGTCGGAACGCGGTTCGCCACGACCATGACGCTGCTTTGCGGTGCATTCGACTTGAACCACGACAACAAGCGGATCGTGTCGCGCGCCGATGCTAGCGTCAGTTCGGTAACCAATACTGTTGCATGGACATCGTTCATCAGATGCGGATGCTGGACCAACATGTTGCGCGGAAGATCAATAATAGTGCATTCAAACGCACCGCGCATCTCTTCCTGAAGTTGATAAAATGCACTGCCATCGGTTAGCATTGGCTGGTTGATCGGCGCTTCGGCGCTTAGTACGGCGAGCTTCTCGTTCGCTTTGACCATGGCGCGTTCGATGAACAGTCCGTCGATGCGGCTCGGGTTTTCGATGGCATCAGTCAGTCCGCGTCCGGGTTCAAGATCAAGCGACAGTGCACCTGTGCCGAAATGAACATCGAGGTCGAGCAACGCGGTCGAGCGCTGAGCCCGCTCACCCATCAGCCAGGCAATCGATGTCGCAATTGTTGATGCGCCCGCACCGCCACGTGCGCCAATGACCGCAGCCATAATGTGCGGACGATCGGCGGTGTGTTCGACATGCTTGGGGGCGTTAAAGACGGCTTGTGCGTGGAGGAACGCATCGCGCAGCTGATCGGGGCTGAACGGTTTTAGGATATAATCCTGAATGCCGCTCGCAACGAGATCGCGGTACAGGCGGACATCGTTGACCTGGCCAGCAGCGATAACGACAGTACCTGGTTCGCAGACTTCGGCAAGTGCATTGATGTCGTTGAGCGGATCGCCGCTTTCGGACAAATCGACGAACAGGATGTTTGGACTTGCCGATACCGACAGTGTCTGCACTGCATTGCGTAGGCCACCCTTATTAATCTTGTCGGGAGCCCAGCCAAGTTCAACTGCAACCGGCCGTAGTTGTTCAGCGGTCAGCTCGTCGCAAACGAAAGCGGTGAAAGGATCGCGAAGCGCATTGCCACTCCGCGTAGGCGACCATGGCGCGTTCATTTCTTCGCTCCTGTTTCATTCTTCAAGCTGCCTGTGTCGCGTGACGGATTGGTGCGATACGTCCGGATTGCCTTGCCGCCGGTGGCTGCATCGGCGACCGGTCCGGCGCTGCGGCCCTGCAGCAGATCCTGCGGATCAGCGATCATGGCCGCGAGATTGGCGTTGGTCGCACATCCAAAATTTGACATGTTGTTCGAGTTAAATTCGGGCTGTGACTTTCGGCTCCAGTCTGGGCAGCCCGGCACTTCAGCCTTCGACCGGCTGACAACGACGCGGAACGTGCCAGGATCGACAGTGCCTTCGGTAATCGGCGCGGTGTCGTCGAGGAGCAGGCCGTAACGCGCGGCGATGCGGGCGATGGCCACGCGGCTCGCTGGGTCACCGTTGGGGTCGTCGACCGAAATATGGTCGCCGTAACCGATACGAAGTGTATCGAACCAGCCGACAATACGGCGTTCGTCTTCGGCAGTAAGCGCTGCACCGACGTCATAGACATAGTCGGTGCGGCTGATCACAGGTTGATGAACCGACTCAAGGCCGCGGTTTTTGGTCCCGCCGCATGCACTGAGCGACACGCTGAGCGCTATCAGCGGAAGGAGGTGCAGGGTACGCATTTCGGTGTCTCCTTCGTTTAGCGGTTGAAGCCAGGCATCGGCTGCGCGACGTTGTTTGCGCTGCCGGCCTTGCGGGATGCCGGGGCAGCCGGTACGGTCGACGCGCTTGGAGATGCGCCCCTGACCGTCGTCGGCGGTGCCATGGTCGGGACGGGACGCCGCTCGCCGCTTTTGCCGCTGAATGTCTGGTTGAGCAGGACCCGGCCTAGGTCGGTCGGTGCCTTGTACCCATCGGTTGGCAGGATGATCTCGTTAGCCGACACAGGTTTAACAAGATAAGGCGTCACAACAATCATCAGCTCAGTCTCGTTGCGCCGAAATGAGTTCGACCGAAACAGCGCACCGAGGACGGGCAGGTCACCGATTCCTGGTGCCTTCTGCGTCGAGTTGGCGTTGAACGAGCGCAGGAGCCCGCCGATGACGAAACTCTGCCCCGACCCGAGCTCGATTGTCGTTTCAGCGCGACGTGTCGTAATCCCGGGAATATCGAAGCCGTTGATCTTGACCGCGCCTTCGTTCGACAGTTCGGATACTTCGGGACGGACACGCATCGAAATGCGGCCATCGGCAAGCACCGTTGGTGTAAACGCAAGACTGACGCCATAGGACTTGTACTCAATCGAAACCGTGCCGAGCGTCGCCTGCATAGGAATAGGGATTTCGCCGCCTGCAAGGAAGCTCGCCGTTTCGCCTGAAAGTGCTGTCAGGTTCGGTTG
>JAYUYR010000032.1:0-7682 GCA_043752405.1 Sphingomonas sp.
TGCCGAGAATGCCGGTCGCGCGCTGGACATGATAGCCGCTGACCGATTTGAGCGCGCGGACGCCGGGAATGTCGGTTTCGCGCGCCCATTTTTCGTAGGACTCGACGCTGACTCCGGGTTTTAGGTTGAACAAAACGATGATCCGCATGGGTTTTCTCCTTCAGACTAATTTTCGAGCAAGCGCGATAAGCTGCGTCTCGGTGTGCGCGGGGCCGACGATCTGGACACTGACTGGCAAGCCATCTTCGTTCTGGCCGCAGGGTATGGCAAGCGCCGGAAGACCCGCGATGCTGGCAAGCGTGGTGAAGTCGGCCTGATTGGCGGGCGCGCGGTTGCCGTGGGCAAAGGCCGCCTGGGGCGCGGTGGGCGTGATCAGGATACCGTCCACGCCGATTGCGTCGAGTATCGTGGCACGCGTGCGGGCGATAACGTCGGGGCGCGGAGTCGCGCGGTCGCAATAATCGAGCATGGCGTGGAGTTCGGCTGAGATGAGGTCGGCTTTTTCGGTGCGATCGCTGCCGATGTCGGCGATCAGTGCTTTGCCCGACGCGATGAAACCGGTGAGGCGGATGTCGGTGACGCTGTCGGCGAGCGTGATTTCCACTGCCGGCGGGTGTTTGGCGAGGATGCGGGCGTAGGCGGCGCGGACGGCGGGTTCGACTGTGATGTCGGCAAGGTTTTTGAGGGTAACGATGCGAGAGGGGATATTCGAATGGCTTGGCCCCTGTAGGTAGAGGGTTTTCCAAACGCGCTCCAGCACATCCAAATCGCGCGCAAGCGGGCCAATGCAGTCGAAGTCGGCGCAGCACATGACCAGCCCGTCGTCGCTGACCGCGCCGTACGTCGGCTTCAGGCCGTAAATCCCGCAATAGGCGGCCGGGATGCGGATCGACCCCAGGGTATCGGTGCCCAGCGCCGCGTCGCAAAGGCCCGCTGCGACTGCGGCAGCCGATCCGCCCGAGGAGCCGCCGGGGGTGCAGCCGTGGCGGTGCGGGTTGTGGGTGCGGCCGTAAAAGGCGTTGTCGGTCGTCGCGCCGAGCGCAGCTTCGTGCATGTTGAGTGTGCCGGGGATCGTCGCCCCTGCCGCGCGCAGTTGCGCCACGACGGCGGCGTCGCGGTCGGCGATGATGTCGCGGCGCGTGCCCATGCCCGCCGTCCACGGCAGCCCCTTGACCGCGATGTTCGATTTGACGCCGATGGTCAGGCCAGCGAGCGGGCCGGTGCCGCCTGTGGCGGCAGGATCGAGATCGACGAAAGCGTTGAACGGATCGTGCATTAAAGCCCTCGCTCGTCGATCAGGCGGATCGGTTTCTGGCGGCTGTCGATCTGCGTGGCGATTGCAGTGCCCCCAGGGTCGCATAAGGTCACGCCGACTTCGACGCTCAGGCCCTGGCGCAGCAGCGCGGTCAGTGCTGCTTCGTCGGTCCCACCACGGCTTTCGATGGTCACGACCATGTCGTCGCGGCCTTCGGTACGTTTCAAGTGGCAGATGTATTCGCCGGTCAGGTCGCTGCGGTTCTCGATCAGTGAGGCGATGGCGTGCGGGAACAGGTTGATGCCGCGCAGCTTGACCATATTGTCGCTGCGCCCCTTGAACCCCGCGATGCGCTTGAAGGCGAGGTCGCCCCGCCCGCCAAGTTCATGCGTGATGTCGTGCGTGTTGAAACGGATGCAGGGAGCGATGTCGTCCTTGAACAGGCATGTGACAACCATGTCGCCGGTCTCGCCCGCCGCCACTGCTGCGCCGGTATCGACATCGAGCAGTTCGAGAAATTGCGCGTCTTCCCACACATAGAGCCCGTCGCGGTCCGGCCCCTCGCCCGCGATGCTGCCAGTGTCACCGACGCCGTACCAGTCATAGGCTTTGGCACCATGCCATGCGGATTCGGTGGCGGCGCGGTCTTCGGTGCCGAGGTGGCCGATGATCATACGCAGGTTGATGCGGTCGAACAGCTTTTCGGCCTCGGCGACTTCGGCGAGTTTGCGGATGTAATCGACGAAGCCGACCATCACGGTAACGCCGAAATCGGCTATCAGGTTGACCTGCGCCGCGCTGCGCGTTTCGATGCCGGTGCCGGCGGACAGGAACAGCGAGTTGGTGAAATGCGTCACAGCCTCGCGGATATAGTGCCCGCCGTTGATCATGCCGTGGCCATAAACCGATTGCACGACATCTTCGGGGTTCAGTCCCATCCAGCGATACATCCGCCCGACAAGCAGATTGGTGATTTCGCGCCCCTTTGGTCCGAACAGCAGCGGTTGCGGGCGGCCGGTCGTACCGCTGGTCGTGTGGAAAACCACAGGGGTGCGTTCCGGTCCTTTGGCCACTCCCGCAAAATCGCCATAGGGCGGGTGATCATTGACCGAGGCCATCAGGTCGGTCTTGTCATAGACCGGTAGCTTGGTGATGTCGCAAAGCCCGCGAATGTCGCCGGGTTCCAACCCCTTGGCGCCCCAGAGCTTGCGATAGAAGGGGATTTCCCAGCCGCGTGCCATGAGTGTTGTGAAGCGCTTTTCCTGCAACGCGCGGAGTTCGTCGCGCGACATTTCTCCGTATGCGCCGATCAGGTCGAGCGGGTAATCCGCCAGCATCGCCTTGGCATCAAAGGCTTCGAAATAAGTCGGGAATGTCATTGGGGTTCCGTGAAATAAGCGAAGGGATCGTCGAACAGGCGACGGTCGGGGATGTCACCTGCCAGTGCGTCGCAAAGGTCGCGTTTCCGTTTCGTCTGGTGGATGTCCATCGGCGCGTCAGGGCTGCCCAGGGTGTGGGGGATGAGGATGGTTTCGCCGTCGATCTCGATCCGCTGCGGTGACAGGGCGTTGGGGTCGGGGTTGTCGTCCACCGTCACCGTGACGCGGTTGGCAAGGTCACGGATCGCGGGGTCGGCAAAAGTGTCGGACGTGAAGCGGCGCGGGTCGATGACACCGTCGATCAGCATCAGCGCCGTCAGGAACGGCAGGCAAAGCCGCGCGTGGGCGGGCGTCATGTCGGGCGTCATCGGGCGATCGACGAGGCGTGCGACCAAGGGCGGCACAAAAGCGTCGATGTGTGTCGGGGCAGGCGCGCGGTGGGTCTGCAAGGCGCCCAATACGCCGTGGCTCGCGCGGCCGCTGGGAAAGGGCTTGGTGCTGATCTCGCTGATCCGCCAGATTTTGCCGAGATCGTTCGTGTAAGGCGACAGATCGCCGGTATCGAAGAGTTTGAAATAACCGAACGGCCCTTCGAGTGCGTCGTGCGGACCGGTGAAACCAGCCTTCGCAAGATCGGCCGCGACGATGGCGGCGCGGGCGGCGTTGGCAATCTGGAACGGGAGCGCGATCGACCCTTCGACATGCGCTTGCATCGTGCCGGCGCAACTCGAATAAGCCAGCCCAAGCGTGTCCGCCATCGGGGCATCGTCGATGCGAGCGACGGCAATTGCGGCCGCGATCAGGCCCGCAGTGGCGGGGCGAAAGAAGGTGAGCGGACTGTCCGCCACGATGCCGAGGCCGCAAGCAACGTCCACGCCGACGCACAGCGCCGTCAACGCTTCGTCGGGATCGCAGCCGCCGCGCCGGTCAATGACTGCGCCCAGCGCGGCTGTGACGACCGACATGGCGTGGACAACAGCGGGTTCGTGGACCGCATCCCATTCGAGGGCGTGGATGCGGAAGCCGTTGACGAACGCAGCCGAGGCGGCGGGTAGGCGTTCTTTGGACCCACGCAGGCGGGCGTCGCTGCCGGAACCGAAGCTGCGCGCGGTGTTCAGGATGGCGTCGGCGCCGGGTGCGGTTGCGCCTGCTGCGCCCACCGCCAGCGTGTCGGCAAGAAGGCGGATTGCATCGTCGCGAACCTGCGGCGGCAGGGTGTGCGGGACGCTGGCAAAGGCGAGGAGATCGGCGGTGGCGGTCACGACAACCATTCCTCGAGCATCGCCACAATCGCGCCCGCATCGTCACCGTGCAGCGCCAGTTCGACGGCGCGGTCGGCCTCTGAGTCGGGCAGGCCGCCCCAGGCAACGAGGGTGCGGAGTTTGGCGATGATGTCGGCCTCGGTCATTGGCCGTTCGGGGTCGCCGCGGGTGTCGACGAGCGTAACATCTCCGATCCGCGCGCCGAAATGATCGGGGTAGCGCGCGGTGAATTCGGGGTGTTCGGCGACAGTGACCTGCGCGCGCAACCCGGTCAGTTCGGCGATGCGCGAGGATGTAAAGTCGGCGGGTGTTGCGGTGCCGCCTGAAGCAATGACCGCAACTGCATGTTGTAGGGAGAATTTTGCCTCGATTTCGGTCGCAGGAGAAGCATTGTCGCAAAATGTGATCGCATCGGCATAGGTTTCGACATGGACGGGCAGTTTCAGCTTGCCCGCCGCGCGCAGTTCGAGCGCGCAATCGATGGCGGGATGCGCATGGCGGCACGCGGCCCACGGCTTGAAACTGACTTCCTCGATCCGCCAGTGATCGGTGAATACCATCGGCTTGGGATTGCGACACGTTGCGGCGTATAGGCCTTGGGGGCCTTCGAGCAGGTAGGCCGGACCTCTTGCACCTCGCTTTGCTGCCATTGCTGCCTGACAGCCGGTCTCGATGGCGTGAAAAGCATGAAATTGTTTTGCGTCGGTCTGCTCGTGACGCATTTGCCAAAGCCCACCTGTGACGGAACCTGCAAGGCCAAGGGCGTTCTGTGTGACCATCGGATCATCTGTTTCGATCAGCGACCAAACCGCCGCGGATCCGAAGACGCCTGCGGTAGCGGTGTTGTGGTAGTGGGAATAGTGCATTGAATCGAAAGTTGCGCCAATCCCGATCATCGTTTCATACCCACCGATGGCCGTATCAAGCATGCGCTCAAAAGACGCTCTCGCCCACCCATGTGCTTGAAGGACCGACGGCCAAATAATAGGGCCGGGATGTAATAGGGCGCGTCTGTGGACATCGTCCATTTCTAGCAGGTTGCCGAGAAATCGGATTTCATCAATTTCCTGATAGCCGCGACCTAAATATACTGGCCGAGAGACACCAAGCGCCCCCGCTACGCAGGCGAGCCAGTCGAGGAGATGCAGCCGTGCTTTTGTCCGGACAGATTCGGGCACGGGGCGTTGCAAATGGCGGGCAAGCTGCGCGATAAGGGGCGATGAAGAGTTACTTGCGGTCATTCGCGTATCGTATGGGAGAGACGGGTTGAAGGCCAAGGGCGAAACAAGGAAGCCCCGCTATCAGGAAATGGCCGACGACCTGCGCACCGCCATTTTGAAGGGGGCTTTTCCGCACGGCGAGTTTCCCACCGAAAGCATGTTGTGCACGCAATATGGCGTGTCGCGATTTACGGTGCGCGAGGCGTTGCGCGCGCTGCAGGGCGAGGGGTTGATTGAGCGCAAGCGAGGCTCCGGCACCGTTGTCCAGCCGGCGGCGGCACGCGGCGGGGCGCTGCACCAGCCGCTGTCCAATGTGGCCGAAATCCTGCAATATGCGCGCAACAGCCGCTTCGAGTTCGAGCGGTTGGCCGAAGGGGGCCTGCCCAAAGCTATTGCCGAGCAGCTTGGCGTGGCGGCGGGCGGGCGCTGGTTCCGCTTTCGCGGAGTGCGGTTCGGCGCGAACGACACCGTGCCGATCGCGCTGGTCGATGCCTATGTCCATGCCGATTTGGACAGTGTGATCGACCGGGTCGAGCCCAACAAGGAAACGATTTTTCGCCAGGTCGAACGGCTGGCGAAAATCAAGCTGGCGGGTGTGACGCAAGATATTCAAGCGGTCGCGGCGGGCGCGGACGTGGCAGCGCTGCTCGATATTTCGCGGCGCAGCCCGTGCTTGCGGATTTTGCGCTGTTTCCATGATGCGGATGGCAAGCTGTTCGAAATCTCGGCAAGCCATCATCCGGGCGACCGCTTTGTTTATGCGATGCATATCGAGGTCGAGGGATAGCATCAGGCACCAAACCGGATGGCGGGCGCGATCATGTGGCCACCCCCATCTTCTTTGGCGCCTTCGATGAGCAGCCCGCGTTCGGCGATGTGCGGCGCATCCAGCGCTTCACGGAAATCGAGGACCGGGGAAAAGGCGACGTCCCTATCGGCGAACCAGCTCACCCAGTCGTCGCGCGACCGGGTCGCGAAGGTTTGCGCCAAGAACGCGATCAATTCGGCCTGTTCGCCCGCCGGACGGCCTGCGTGGGCGATAAGGTCGGGGCGGTTCAGCGCGGTGAGCAGGTTGGTCGCAAACTTCATCTCGCGGCCGCCGAGTGCGATGTGCTTTCCATCGGAGCAAACATAGACCTGATAGAATGCCGCACCGCCGAGCGAGCGTTGTTCGGATGATTTGGGTGCCGCGCCGCCCATGATCGCATTGCCGGCGATGTGCGCGCACCACGGCAGCAGGCTGTCGAACATGGCACAGTCGATATAGTCGCCGCGTCCCGATTGCTCGCGACCGATGAGGGCCATGAGAACAGCGGACAATCCGGTCAGGCTCGCGGCCATGTCGGCACTGGGCACGCCGGGGACGACGGGGGTTCCATCTGGTCCGTCGTTGACCGACAGGAACCCCGCCATTGCCTGTACGGCCATGTCGTGCGCGGGGTGGTGCGCGAGCGCGCCGCTCTGGCCAAAGGCGCTGATCGAGCAATAGACGATGCGCGGATTGCGTGCGGCGACCGTGGCGTAGTCGAAGCCGAGGCGCGCCATGACGCCGGGGCGGAACCCTTCGACAAAGACGTCGGCGGTGTCGATGAGCGTCCAGAGCGCGGCTGTGCCACCGTCCGATTTAAGGTCGAGTGTCTGACACTTTTTGCCGCGATTGAGGTTGCGGAACCACACCGACCGGCCGCTCTCAAATGGTGCCTGATCGCGCGCGGGGTCGCCGGTGGCGGGTTCGATCTTGATGACCTCTGCGCCCTGATCGGCCATCATCATCGTCAGCATCGGGCCGGGCAGGAACAGTGAAAGGTCGATGACCCGGATCCCTGAGAGTTTGCCCATGATGCTCAGACAGTCCCCTCAGCGCGCAATCGGGCGATGGCGTCGGGATCAAAGCCAATCTCGCCAAGCAGCGCATCGGTATCGCAACCCAGTTTGGGCGCGGCGCGGTTGGGCAGGCGCCTGCCATCGATCATAATGGGATTCGACAGGACTCGCAGGGGCCCCTCCGGGTGCGCCACGGTGTCGAGCATGTCGGCAACGAGCGGGTTGTCGAGCGCCTGCATAAGGTCGTTGACGGGTGCGACCGGCACGACGCCGCCAAGCTTTGCGAGCCAGTGCGCATTGGGGTGTTGCAGGAACATGCCATCGAGGATTTTGACCAGCGCCTCTCGGTTTTCGAAGCGCAGCGGGATGGTGGCGAACCGCGCGTCATCCTTCAGGTGCGGCGCCCCGATGGCATCGACCAGCAGCGTCCAGAATTTAGGCAATTGCGCCATGACGAAAATCCAGCCGTCAGCGGTCTGAAATGTCTGCGACGGCACGACCGAAGGGTGAGCGGAACGCGGCATCCGCGACGTCACATGCCCTTCGTTCAGATACCAGAACGCAGGGTAACTGGTCTGGTGCAGCGCGGCATCGAGCAGCGAAATGTCGAAATCGCGACCCTTACCAGTCTTGCCCGCGTCGATCAGTGCCGCCAGTGTCGCAGTAGCGAGCATCGTGCCCGTGATGAAATCGACCATCGACAGGCCAAAGCGGGCGGGCGGCGCGTCGGGTTCGCCGGTGA
>JAYUYR010000033.1:0-2993 GCA_043752405.1 Sphingomonas sp.
TGTATGACCCGACCGCGCTCGACGCGGCCTATGACCTTATCAAGGACTGGACGATTGCCGATCAGCAGACGTTGCGAGACGATGTGCCGCGGCTGGCACTTGATGCGACGGCGCCGGGGGGTGGCACACTGCACGCGCTTGCCAAAGAAGTGCTGAAAATCGCCGACGCCGGCCTAAAATCACGCGCGCGGCTGAACGGCGCAGGCGACAGTGAACAGGGTTTCCTCAATCCGCTGCACGAAATCGTCGCGTCTGGGAAAGTTCCGGCACAGCGCCTGCTCGACAAATATCACGGCGAGTGGGCGGGCGATCTGAGCCGTGTTTATGACGCAATGAGCTTTTAGGACCATCTCATTTTCATCCACGCGGCATAGGCGCGGTAGTCCGCATCATTGCCGAGATGCTTTTCCTCGGTCATCGCGCGCCACCAATAGACCCCGCTGACTATTGCCAAAATGGCAGTATTGCGCACCGCATCGCTAAGGCTGTTCGTCGTGACCAGAAACGGTAAGGTCGACAGCCACCAGAAAGCATTTTTCGACAAATAGGCGGGATGCTTCGCCCAGGCATAAGGGCCATGCGTCAATATGCCGCGATGCGTGAGGTTCGAAAAGCGCAAGCCGAATGCAACCGTCGCCCACGCATAAATTCCGGTCAACAGCACCAGCGCACCGCCCCAAACCCACAGCAGCGCCTGCATATCGCCCAGCCAATATGCCCAACTCTGGTCGCCCATTGTGCCGGGATGGTAGTCGAGCGGACCCCCGCCACCCATCAGAATGAATGGCGGATAGCAGATCAGCGCCGCGACCCATCCTTCGGCATGAGGATTGGCCGAGCGGATATGCGCGTCGAGCGGCTTCATCGTCAGCATATAACCGACCGTCGCCAGCGCGACATCGACCACGAACATGAAGGAAATCAGATAATTGGCGAGCGGTACCGGCCCCGCGCTGATCTCTGTCCAAGGGCGCGAGACAATTTCATAGAATCCGCCCGGCACAATCGAAAGCATGAAAGCAAGGAAGAACCCCTTCACGGCCCAGCTGCGGAAATGATCGGTGATCGCGTGGCGGTCAACCGCACCCTGCCCCAAAAGCCACGTGCCGAACGCCCAGGCGCCGTCCCTGGGATGTGTCAGCCGCCGGTCGAGCCAGATGACGTAAATGGGCGAAGCGACGAGCAGGAATGGAGCCGCCACCATGAAGCACTGCATCGCAAAGACATAATTGCCGACCCAGTAAAAGCGGCACAGCGCATATATGAAGCCGATGATCGCCCAAGTCGCCCAGAGCCCGGCCAGTTTGGCTAGGCTGATATCGAGCGTTTCAGCGCGCGGCGGCAGCGGCCGGTCCCAGTCGATGCCCGTCGACGGATTGCGGTGAACCTTATCGACAAAAAGCGACCACAGCACCATCGGCAGGCCGCAGGCGACGACGTTGGCCAGCGCCGATAGCGGTCCCGACAATCCAAATGTTCGAGCAATCGCGAACCAGACGAACAGGCCCGCAAGGCCCGATAGACCGACACCGGTGCTGACTGCGGATTTGGGGCGCGTAGAGGCGGCAAGACTGGCCATCACGCACCTCTAATCCAAGCCTAGCGCCCTTGCGAACGCCATTTCTTGATGACGCGGGTCAGCATTTCCTCTTCGCCACCGCTTTCCTTCCACAAATCGGAAAACAGCGGATCGCTCGATGCCGGACGTTTCGCTTCGTCAAGATTGTCGAGGGTAACACGGATCGGGATCGAGACGCCTTCGCCGCAGATGATGCATTCCCTGTTGCGGAGCGCCGGGATCGTATCGAGGAAGCCGCGCGCCCCTTCGGGCATGGCCGACCGGACATAGGCCTGGTCGCGGTCGTTGTTCAGGCGCATCGCGATGATCGTGCCGCACTGCGACAGGACACCCTCGGCCAGATCGGACGGACGCTGGGTGATAAGGCCCAGCGAGACGCCATATTTACGGCCTTCCTTGGCAATCCGCTCGAGGATCTTGCGGACGGCTGCCCCGGTCGTGACCCGATCCGAAGGCACATAGCGGTGCGCTTCCTCGCAGACGAGCAGGATCGGCCGTTGCGGTTCGTTGCGCGACCAGATGGCGTAGTCGAACACCATCCGCGCAAGCACGGCGACGACAACAGATGTGATGTCCGACGGGACGCCCGACACATCGATGATGGAAATTGGCTTGCCATCCCCCGGCAGGCGGAAAATGCGGCCAAGGAAATTCGCCATATTGTCAGCGACCAGCATCCCCGAGAACATGAAGCTGTAGCGCGGATCGGCCTTGATCTCGTCGATCTTAGCTTTTAGCCGTGTATAGGGTGCATTGTCGGTCGCTTTGCCGAGCTGGCCCATTTCTGTGACTATCATTGCGGTCAGATCGCTGAGCAAATAGGGAATCGGCGAATCAACCGTCAGTTTGGAGATGCCGTCGGCCGCCCTGCTCTTGGCCCGCGCAGCCAACAAGCATTTCGCCAGGATGTCAGCATCGGTCTGCCGCTCGTTCCCTGTGGTCGTCAGAAACACTTCGCAATGTTCTTCGAAATTCATCAGCCAATAGGGCATGGCAAGATTCGACACATCGAACAGCGCGCCGTTGGTCTTGAATGCCGCCGAATATTCGCCATGCGGATCGATCATGACGATGTGGCCCTGCGGCGCCATTTCGCAAATCTTGTGCAGGATCAGCGCGGCACTGGTAGATTTACCCGTGCCGGTTGATCCCAGCAGTGCGAAATGCTTGCCGAGCATGGCATCGACGAACAGCGCGGCGCGGATGTCCTTGGTCGGATAGACGTTACCGATTTCGATATGCGGCCGGTCATCGGCGGCATATATCTGCTTCATGTCGGCCGATGTCACCGGAAACGCCTGTGATCCCGGCGACGGGTAGCGCGTGACACCGCGACGGAAATTATAGACCTTGCCGGTCAGCCGCTCCTCGTCGCCTTCGCCGAGGAAATCGATGTAGCCAATGGCGGACCCCT
>JAYUYR010000034.1:0-7664 GCA_043752405.1 Sphingomonas sp.
GCGATTACGTGGGGCGGGGTCGGCACCGATGCGCAACACGCGGTGTTCCAGCTGCTGCACCAAGGGACGCGGGTCGTCCCCGTCGAATTCGTCGCGTGCATCGAAGCGGGCGATACGCTCGACCCCGAACACCACAGGATATTGCTGGCCAACTGTTTTGCGCAAGCGGCGGCATTGATGGCGGGGCGCGCGTCAGCGGATGGCCACCGCAATTATCCCGGCGACCGGCCATCGACAACGATCCTCCTCGACGATCTCGACCCGCGGACGCTCGGCGCGCTGATTGCCTTTTACGAGCAGCGGACGTTTGTGAATGCCGTGATGCTGGGGATCAATCCGTTCGACCAGTTCGGCGTCGAGCTGGGCAAGGACATGGCGAAGAGGATCGACGATCCCGATGCACGCGGCGGATTTGACGCCTCGACCAAGGCGTTGATGGAGCGGGCGGGGATTTAGGGTTATTTTCGAGCGGTTCCGCACCTACATCACTAAGGTCCTGAGCCAGTCGAAGGACGGTTCGGTGCGTGAACCGTGCTTCGACAAGCTCAGCACTGCGGATTTTCCAAACTGGGGCACTTAATGGCTAAATATGATTACGACCTTTTCGTTGTCGGCGCAGGGTCGGGCGGCGTCCGTGCGGCGCGGGTTTCGGCGGCGCACGGTGCGCGCGTGGCGATTGCCGAAGAGCATCGTGTCGGGGGCACGTGCGTTATCCGCGGCTGTGTGCCGAAAAAACTGCTCGTTTACGGGGCGCATTTTGCCGAGGATCTGGCCGATGCGCGGCGCTTTGGCTGGAATGTCGAAACGCCGACATTCGACTGGCCGACGCTGCGCGACAATGTACTTGAAGAAGTGACGCGGATCGAAGGCGTCTATGCCCAGACGCTGGCTAGCCATGATGTCGAGATTTTCAAGGAGCGCGCAATCCTGACGGGCCCCAATTCGGTTAAGCTGGCAAGCGGGCGCGAAATCACGGCGGGTAAAATTTTGGTCGCCACGGGCGGCTGGCCGATCCGCCCCGAATTTGCGGGCAGCGAACACGGGATTACGTCGAACGAGGTATTTCACCTTGAGGAAATGCCAAAGCGCGTCGTTATCGCCGGCGGAGGCTATATCGCCAACGAGTTCGCAGGCATTTTTCACGGGTTCGGCGCGCATGTTACGATCGTCAATCGCGGCGACCAGATACTGCGTGGTTATGACGAACAAATCCGCGACCGGTTGCTCCAAATCTCGATGACCAAAGGAATCGAATTCCGCTTCAATGCGCCATTCGAGAGCATCGAGAAGCGCGATGACGGCAAGCTCGTCGTCAAGATGAAAGGCTGTGACGAAATCACCGCCGACCTTGTCCTGTTCGCGACGGGCCGTGCGCCCAATGTCGCCGGGCTGGGTCTTGAAGCAGCCGGCATCGCCTTGAATGAAAACGGCGCGGTCGTCGTCGATGCCGATAACAAATCGAACATCGACAGTATTTATGCCGTTGGCGACGTGACCGACCGAATTCAACTGACGCCTGTTGCTATCCGTGAGGGGCAGGCCTTTGCCGACACCATTTTCGGCAATAAGCCGCACCGCGTTGACTACGCGATGGTGCCAAGCGCGGTGTTTAGCCATCCGCCAATGGCAGGCGTCGGCATGACTGAATCCGAAGCTAAAAACAAACTGGGTACGGTAAAGACTTACACATCGGACTTCAGACCGATGAAGAATGTTCTGGCGGGGCGGAACGAACGAGCGCTGTATAAAATGATCGTGGATGCATCGACTGACGTTGTTGTCGGGCTGCACATGATCGGCCCCGATGCAGCCGAGATTTTGCAGGCGGCAGCGGTGGCCGTTAAGGCGGGCCTGACCAAGGCGCAGTTTGACGATACTGTGGCGCTGCACCCCACGATGGCCGAGGAACTGGTGCTGTTAAAGTAGGGGACTATTTAGTTGCCGTGCGATGAACGCTGTGTAGTTTCCAGTTCACGCAACAACTTTGCCACTGCACTCGTTTACTGGCCTGTAGTCCTTAGGAGACATACGATGAAGAAGTTCAGTTTAGCCATGGCGATGGCGGCAACGGCTATCACGGTGATACCATCGGTGGCCATTGCGAAACCTGATAAGCAGGATAAGCATGATAAACATGCGGAGCGTGATTATCGCCATGACGTTCGCGAATCTAACCGCGAATATCGTAAAGACCGTCGCGACGAGCGCCGTTACTATCGTAAAGCACAACGGGCCGAGTGGCAGGATTATAATCGTTACGATTATAATCGCACCGATCCGCGATACGGCAATTATTACGCTGACCGCTATTATCGCGATGGTAGCTATTATCAGCCGCGTCAGTTGAGCTATGATGACCGAATTTATCGTGGCCAGAATGGGCAATATTATTGCCGCCGCGCTGACGGCACGACCGGTTTGATCATCGGTGGCGCGGTGGGCGGGTTGCTTGGAAATACGATCGCACCCGGCGGATCGAAAACGATCGGCACGATCATCGGCGCTAGTGCGGGCGCCTTGCTCGGCCGCGAAATCGACCGTGGTGGCGTGAGCTGCCGCTAAGCCTATTCGACGTTTGAAGATGGCGGCTGGTGAAGACCAGCCGCCACTTTTTCGCGAGCATTAACCCTACGGTCGTGTTTACGCGGTATCGTACAACCATGCGCATCCGCCTTCAAAAGCGCGCACGCGACGTTGGGGCTGAACCGGCTAGTCATTACGCGCGTCTGGCTGACGACATCGGCCATAGCCGAAAATCCTACCGCGCGATTGACGACGGCAAACCGCTGAGCGGGACAATGCTGCTGATGCGGCCGCTGTCGCTGTTCCTAATGTCGCTGATGGCGCTGGTCTTGCTGTGTGCAATCCAGCTTTGGCGGCAGGGCATCTTTTCACCTCTCTTCGCCAACAAGGGCGCAGTTGTGGACCGCTCGGCAAAAAGCTGGATCCTCAACGGACGGGCCCCTCGGGTCGAGGATGACCGGCTTAGTCGACGACCCGTAAAGGCCGAAGTCGCAGTGCCCCTCGAGGATGGCGAGGACGATCCTTTCGAATAAAACGCGTCAGGCGCGCTCGAAGATCGCCGCCATGCCCTGTCCGCCGCCTATGCACATTGTTTCCAGACCGTAACGCCCGCCGCGCCGGCGCAATTCGCGTGTCAGATTGGCGAGGATGCGCCCGCCCGTCGCGCCGATGGGGTGACCGAGCGAAATGCCGGACCCGTTGACGTTTAGAATGTCGTGGCGGCTGTCCTCCGCACTCCAGCCCCAGCCTTTGAGCACCGCGAGGACTTGCGGGGCGAAGGCTTCGTTGAGCTCGATCAAACCTATGTCGTCCCAACCAAGGCCGCTGCGCGCGAACAGGCGTTCGACGGCCGGGACGGGGCCAATCCCCATGCGCGACGGATCGCATCCGGCCGCAGCCCAGCTATGGAACCAGGCAATGGGTTCGAGGCCGAGTTCGGCTAGTTTGTCCTCTCCGACGACAAGACATGCGGCAGCGGCGTCATTCTGCTGACTGGCGTTGCCTGCGGTCACGACGCCGCCTTCGATGGGTCTAAGCGCACCGAGCGAGCTCGGAGTCGCGTCGGCGCGGTAGCCCTCGTCGTGAGCGAATAGCACGGGATCGCCGCGCTTCTGTTTGACTGCAACCGGCACGATTTCGTCGTCGAACAGGCCGCTTGCCCATGCCGCGGTTGCGCGCTGGTGGCTGCGCACGGCATAAGCGTCGCATTGCTCGCGGGTAATGGCGTAAGCTCTGGCCAGGTTTTCGGCGGTTTCGATCATGCCGCTGATGACACCGAAGCGTTCGATCGGTTGCGACATGACCCGGCCCCGCGTCAGGCGGTCGTGGAGGATGGTCGGGCCCATTTTGGTGCCGCTGCGCATGTCGGTCGAATAATGTTCGACGTTGGACATGCTCTCGACGCCGCCTGCGATGACGACATCGGCCGCACCTGTCTGCACCATCATCGCGGCATCGACGATGGATTGCAGTCCCGATCCGCAGCGCCGGTCGAGCTGGTATCCGGGCACCGACAGCGGAAGGCCGGCCGCAAGCAATGACCAGCGTGCGATGCACGGCGCCTCGCCACTGCCATAGCCTTGCGCGAAGACGACATCGTCGATGCGGGTCGGGTCGATGCCGGTGCGGTCCACAAGCGCGCGGATGATTACCGCGCCGAGTTCACCCGCAGTCACCGACGAAAGGCTACCCAGAAACTTGCCCACGGGTGTGCGCAAAGGCGATACAATGGCGGCACGGCGAAGCGTCATATGATTGGTTTATCCATACTCAGAGCGACCGTGCGCGCCATTGCGCCGTGCTCTGCCCCCACGCATCGACGCGCGCATCCTCATAGGGCTGGGGCAATTTCGTCGGTCCAAGATTGGCCGAGCCGAGCCGCTGGGCCAAGGCAATCGACCGCGCATTTTCGGGGTCGATAGTGTGGATGACGTCGGTCCAACCCAGCACGTCAAAGGCATAATCCATCGCAGCAACGGTCGCTTTCGTAGGCATAGCCGCGCCCGGCAAACTGCGGCGAAACGCCCCAGCCGACTTCCTTGCCCGGCCAGCCCTCGGGTTCCCAGGGACCGAGCCGTCCAACCCAATGACCGGTCGCGCGTTCGATAACCGAAAACATCGAAAAGCCGCGAATGTCCCAGGCGCCGCGAATGGCACATAATGTCCGCCAGGTCTCCGCGCGTGATGTGATGCCACCGATGAAGCGGTTGGTTTCCATATCAGCCGACATTGTCGCCCAGCCGTCGAGGTCGGATGCTTCGGGAAGGCGCAGGATCAGCCGTTCAGTCTGGAGGACCGGAGCGGGGGTCATGAAAAGCGGCTTCTCAGGTCGAGCATTGCGATGGCCGCCTTGGCCGCCTCGCCGCCACTGTCCTTTTGTGCCGGATCGGTGCGGACAAGCGCTTGTGCTTCGTTTTCAACGGTCAGTATCCCGTTTCCGATGGCAATGCCGTCCATGGTCAGCGCCATGATTCCGCGTGCACTTTCGCCTGCTACGATTTCGAAATGATATGTCTCGCCGCGAATGACGACACCGATGGCGACAAAGCCTTCATAACGGCCACTTTCCGCCGCCAGTGCGATGGCGCCGGGGATTTCGAGTGCGCCGGGCACGGTAATGACTTCGCAAGCATGGCCTGCGTCCTCGATAGCGGCACGTGCCCCCGCAACCAGCATATCGTTAAGATGGTCGTAAAAACGTGCTTCGACGATCAGAAACTTCGCCATCATTCGCCTCCAGTGTCGGGTATTGATCGTTCGCCGACAATCGACAACCCGTAGCCTTCGAGTCCGACAAGCGTGTGGTGCGTGTTGGTGAGCAGGATCATGTCGTGCACGCCGATTTCAGCGAGGATCTGCGCGCCGACGCCATAGTCGCGCAGTTCCTCGACTTCAGGGGCACCCGCCCTTTTGCCCAATGCGCGCAGTTCCATGAAGCGTGTGACAACGCCCTTCATCGCCTTGTTGATAACAACGATGACACCGCTGCCCTCGGCGGCGATAAGTTCCATTGACTTGGACAGCAGGCCGGCGCGTTCGTGCTCCTCGCCGAAGACATCGACGAACATCGACATCGTATGCATGCGGACGAGCGTCGGTCTAGAAGCGTCGATATGTCCCTTGACGAGCGCCATCGTCTCGTCGCCGGTGGCTTTGTTGAAAAAGGTCATTGCCTTCCATTCGCCGCCCCACCGGCTTTTGAATGTCATTTCGGCACGGCGTTCGACCAGATGATCGTGCTTGCGGCGGTAAGCGATGAGGTCGCGGATTGTGCCCATTTTCAGGCTGTGTAAGCGGGCGAACGACATGAGGTCGTCCATCCGCGCCATCGTGCCGTCGTCGCGCATGATCTCGCAGATGACGCCCGAGGGGTTGAGGCCGGCGAGGCGGCTGATGTCGACCGCCGCTTCGGTGTGGCCGGCGCGGACCAAGACGCCGCCCTCGCGCGCGATGAGCGGAAAGACATGGCCGGGTGTGACAATATCCTCACGCCCCTTCGAGGCGTCGATGGCGACCGAAATGGTCCGGGCGCGGTCGGCAGCGGAAATGCCGGTGGTGACGCCTTCACGCGCCTCTATCGAGGTCGTGAACGCGGTTTCATGGCGGGTGCCGTTGGCGCGGCTCATCAGGTCGAGCCCGAGCTGGTCCACGCGCGTTTTAGTGAGCGTGAGGCAGATCAGTCCACGGCCATGCGTAGCCATGAAATTAATAGCGTCGGGCGTCGCCATTTGCGCCGGAATGATGAGGTCGCCTTCATTCTCGCGGTCTTCGTCATCGACGAGAATGAACATGCGGCCGTTGCGCGCTTCTTCGATGATTTCCTCGATGGGCACGAGTGTGGGAGCATCGTCGTTGGCGAACAGGAAATGTTCTAGCTTGCGCAGCGTTTCGGCGGTCGGGTTCCAGTCACCGTCCTCCATGTCGCGCAAAGTGTTGGCATGTAGCCCTGCAGCACGGGCAAGACCCGATCGCGACATGCCGCCTTCAGTGACAAGGCGGCGGACTTTATCAATCAAAAAAAGGCTCATGTGGCCGTGTAATCACATTGCGGTGTGATTGTAAAGGAAAATGGCACACGTGAATGTGGGTTTGTCGCGGATGATGGTGCCGGCTGCAGGAATCGAACCCGCGACATCCAGTTTACAAAACTGGCGCTCTACCAACTGAGCTAAGCCGGCACAGCGACGCCCATAGACTCATGACACGCCAAACGTCCAGCCCTCGGTGTGTGCCACGCCATCGAGGCCTTCGGGATCCCATAGTTCGGGATTATGGGCGACCTTGCGCAGCCATGCCGCGGTTAGAACGGCGTCGGTGGCATGGTCGGTGTAGCGGGACAGGGGCGTATGCGGTGCACTGTCCAGCACGGCGAGCGCGGTGTCGAGCGCAGCGCCATCGCGCATCTTGCTCAGTCCGGCGCGCAACCCGGCTTGGCGCGCGGCGAGACTGGTGTAGATCTCGACGATAACAGAACCGGTTCCGGGACAGGGATCGAACGGCCAGACTGGGATGCGACCGTTTAAGCGATGAAGGACTCGCATTGCGGTCAGGCTCGACTTGCCGACCTGCGCCGCGCCCACGAGATTGAAGCAGCTATAGGGCGACAGGCCGTACACGCGTTGCCGGTCTTCGACGACACGCAGCCGCCCACGACCGACGCCGAAACAGTCGCCCGTGCGGCCGCCGTGACGGCGGAAATGGCGGCTGGCGTCAGGGTGGTCGACGAAGCTGGTGGCGGCGAGATGCGGATCATCGGCACAGATTGTGTCGACGAGTGCCCACAGGTCGCGGGCATTGGCGGGCGTGTCGTGCCAGTCGGGGAAATAGGCTCCGGCATCGGCGAAGGGGAATGCGGGCGAGAGGTCCATGCCGACCAGAGTCTCATCCGGAAGATCGTTGAGCAGCCAGTCAAGCACATCCTGCCGTGACCATATGTGGCCGGGGCGGACGAGTGTGGGGGCCTCATCTCCAAGGGCGCAGATCGCCAGCGCAATCCCCGGCTGGCGCGGACCGACAGCACCTGACCAATCAATGGCGGCGAAGCGCCGGAACCTAGCCACGGTCGGCGCGCAATTTGTCCCAATGCGCCATCCGTTCAGCGATCTTTGCTTCGAAGCCGCGATCTACGGGAGTGTAAAACG
>JAYUYR010000035.1:0-7643 GCA_043752405.1 Sphingomonas sp.
CACGCCCGATCGTCTGCGCCGCCCCCTGGTCCAGCGAGCCTCCGACCACGAAACTGGTGCAAAGACATTTCTTGGCGTCACCATTCCGGCAGGGACCGACGGCATGGCCAGCCTCAAGATTGCGCTTGACACTATCTTTGCGCACCCCAATGTTCCACCCTTTATTTCCAAACAACTCATCCAGCGGCTTGTCACCAGCAATCCGTCGACAGCCTATGTTGGGCGGGTTTCGGCGGTCTTTGCCAACAACGGTTCGGGGGTCCGTGGTGACCTGAAAGCCGTCATCCGCGCCATCCTGCTCGACACCGAAGCGCGCAGCGATGCCAACATCGCCGCGCTCAGCTTTGGCAAATTGCGCGAACCCGTCGTTCGCCTGACCAACTGGGCGCGCGCGTTCGGGGTGACCTCACCGTCGGAAGCCTGGAGCTTTGGCGATACCAGCAGCACGGCCAACCGGCTCGGCCAGTCGATCGGCCATAGTCCGAGCGTCTTTAACTACTTCCGGCCCGGCTATGCTCCGCCAAACACGTCGATTGCTTCGTCAAATCTGGTCGGTCCCGAGTTTCAGATCACCAGCGAGCCCAGCGTCATTGCCTATGTCAATTATATGCAATCGCTGATCCAGAATGGCGCAGGCGACGCGAGAGCCAATTATACCGACATCCTCACCAAAGCTGCAGATTCGCAAGCATTGGTCGATGAGATCAATCTAGTCCTCGCCGCTGGTCAGCTAAGCGCTGCCACGCTCGCGACGATCAAAGGCGCGGTGGACAGCATCAGCGCGACAGCCACCAACGGCCCGGTAAATCGGGTTTATACTGCCATCCTGCTAACGATGGCGGCACCTGACTATATCACGCAAAAATAAGGGGAATGTCCGTGAAAAACGATCAGTCGCGCCGCGCGTTCCTGCAAACTACCGCCACGCTTGGCCTTGCCGGCGCCGCATCGCCGTTCGTCACCACACTTGCTGCCATTGGCGAAGCTGCCGCTTCCGTCGCCACTGATTACAAGGCAATGGTCTGCGTCTTCCTCTACGGCGGCAATGACTATGCTAATACGGTCACTCCGTACGACCAAATCAGCTACGATGCCTACGCCCGGCTTCGTCCCTCGCTTGCCTATTCACGCACCGCGCTGACTACGACTGCGCTGACACCGACCACGGCACTTGCCGGTGGTCGTCAATATGCTCTCGCTCCCGCGCTGGCCCCGCTGCTGCCGTTGTTCAACAGCGGCAAATTGGCCGTGATGCTCAATGTCGGCACCCTCGCGCAGCCGACGACCAAAGCGCAATACTCAGCAAGAAGCGTCGCGCTGCCGCCGAAACTATTCTCGCACAATGATCAGCAAAGCTATTGGCAATCGTCGAGCCCCGAAGGCGCATTTTCGGGCTGGGGCGGCCGTATCGGTGACTTGATGCAAAGCGGCAACGGCACTTCGCTGCTTACCTGCATCAATGCGGCCGGCAACGCAGTCTTCCTCGCCGGCAGGACGGCATTCAATTATTCGGTCAGTACCAACGGTCCGATTGCGCTTGCCGGCAACACGTCGCTCTTTGGGTCGGCTACGGGCAGCACCGCGCTCAAATCGCTCATGACCGGCTCGCGCGCCAACATCTTTGAAAACGAACATGCCAAGGTTAGCAAGCGTTCGCTCGACACTGGCGCACAGGTCACGGGGGCGCTCGCCGCCGCCCCGACGTTCACTACTGTCTATCCAACCGGGAATTCGCTAGCCGACCAGCTTAAGGTCGTCGCGCGCATGATCTCGGTCAGCAACGAACTGGGGGCCAAGCGCCAGGTATTCTTTGTGTCGCTCGGCGGGTTCGACCTCCATGACAATCTAATTGCGCAGCAGCCAGTACTTCTCGACCGCGTGGCCAGAGCGATGAAGGCGTTTTACGACCACACTGTCGAGCTCGGCGTTTCGGACAAGGTCACGACGTTCACCGGGTCCGATTTCGGCCGCACGCTTGTGCCCAACTCAGACGGGTCGGATCATGGCTGGGGGTCGATGCACTTCGTCATGGGCGGCGCGGTAAGGGGGCAGCGCTTCTATGGCACCCCACCCGTCATTGCCGACAACGGCCCCGATGACGTCGGTCAGGGGCGCCTGCTCCCAGGGATCGCGGTCGATCAATATGCATCGACCCTCGCGACATGGTTCGGCGTTTCGAATAGCGACATGACGACGGTCCTGCCGAACATCGGCAGTTACAACCCGTCTAGCTGGAATCTCGGTTTCGTTTAGGCGCAGCGCGGGAAGGGTTAGCGGCGCTCATTCCACCTCGCGCAAGCCCGGTCGGCCTTCGAGCAGTTGAAGGACCGACGACACGGCTTTACCGTTGCGGTGCTACTTTAATGAGGGCGGCATGGCAAAGCAACACCGTCGATTCTCTGCTACGCCGAGGTCAGCCGCGCTTGGGCGTCTCGTCTGCAACGCCGTTGCAGACGTGCTTCCGGCACGGTGGTGGGCGCGGCAGGGATTGAACCTGCGACCCCACCCGTGTGAAGGGTGTGCTCTACCACTGAGCTACGCGCCCGATCTGTCGGGCCAACCACGCCAGAAACGCGAAAGGCGGCAATGACGCCGCCAGTCGCTATCGATTGCCTAACCCCCGAAAAGGTTATTTGTAAAGCACGTTAGTTGACCGAATCCTTCAGCGCCTTGCCAGGACGGAATTTCGGCTGGCTCGATGCTTTGATTGCCATCGGCTCTCCAGTGCGCGGATTGCGCCCCGTTGATGCTTTGCGCCGTGTCACCGAAAAGCTGCCAAAGCCGACCAATCGAACTTCACCGCCCTTTTTCAGCGAGTGTGAAATCGTGTCGAACACTGCCTCAACTGCTTTGGATGCATCGCCTTTGCTAAGGCCCGCGACGTTGGCGACTTCGCCGATCAAATCCTGCTTGTTCATACCCTGGCTACCCCCTCGGAAATCATGGTGAATGACGGAATCACGCTACAAATGAGCGCCGCAGTAATGCGCCGTGTGTCGCACTTGTCAAAATAAAACCGTCATACAGCGGCCAAACAATATGATCGTGCCGTTTCAGGACTATAGTGCCCTAATGCCGTAGCGTCTCTTCGGGTAGTATTGCCCCCGGCACCGGCAGAGCGGCGAGCTCATCCGCTTCGGTCCAGTCGATTGCGGTGAGCGGCTCGGTAAGCGCCAGCGCGAGCACTTCATCGACGTGGCGCACCGGAATAATTTTCAAGCCATCACGAATATTCGCCGGTATTTCCGCCAGATCCTTCTCGTTCTCGTGTGGAATTAAAACCGTCGTGATCCCACCGCGCAACGCCGCAAGCAGCTTTTCCTTCAGCCCGCCAATCGGCAGCACCCGGCCGCGCAACGTCACTTCGCCGGTCATCGCGACATCGCGGCGCACCGCAACGCCGGTCAGCGTCGAGACCATTGCCGTCACCATCCCCACGCCTGCCGACGGCCCGTCCTTGGGCACTGCGCCTTCGGGCAGATGGATGTGGATGTCCTTGCGCGCAAACAGGCTCGGCTTGATGCCATAGGACGGCGCGCGCGCTTTCACATAACTCAACGCCGCCTGAATCGATTCAGACATCACATCGCCCAGCTTGCCGGTGGAACGAACCAGGCCTTTGCCCTGCACCGTGACCGCTTCAATCGTCAGCAATTCGCCGCCAACTTCGGTCCATGCAAGGCCCGTTACCGCCCCGATCTGGTTCTCTTCTTCGCTCAGGCCATGCCGGTATTTCTGGACACCCGCAAATTCACTTAGGTTTTCGGGCGTAATCACAACACCTTCAACCTTCTTTTCCAGAATCTGTCGCAACACTTTACGCGCCAGCTTGGCAATCTCGCGCTCCAGCGTCCGCACTCCCGCCTCGCGGGTATATTGCTGGATCAGCGTCCGTAGCCCCTCGTCGGTCAGCACAAACTCATGCGGCTTCAACCCGTGCGCCTCGATCTGCTTTTCGATCAGGTGGCGCTTGGCGATCTCGACCTTTTCATCCTCGGTATAGCCTTCAAGCCGGATGATCTCCATTCGGTCAAGCAACGCCTGCGGCAGGTTGAGCGTGTTCGCCGTCGTCACGAACATCACATCGGACAGGTCGATATCGACCTCCAGATAATGGTCCTGAAACTTACCGTTCTGTTCGGGGTCGAGCACTTCGAGCAGCGCCGACGCCGGATCGCCGCGGAAATCCTGGCCCAGCTTGTCGATCTCATCAAGCAGGAACAGCGGATTACTCGTCCCCGCTTTCTTCAAATTCGTGACAATCTTGCCCGGCAACGATCCGATATATGTCCGCCGATGCCCGCGAATTTCGGCCTCGTCACGCACCCCGCCCAGCGACTGGCGAATGAACTCGCGCCCCGTCGCCTTGGCAATGCTGCGACCCAGCGAGGTCTTGCCGACACCCGGCGGGCCAACGAGACACAGGATCGGCCCCTTCAGCTTGTTGGTCCGCGTCTGCACAGCGAGATATTCGACAATGCGGTCCTTGACCTTGTCGAGCGCATAATGATCGTCGTCGAGCACAGCCTGCGCTGCGACCAAGTCCTTTTTCAGCTTCGACTTCTTGCCCCAAGGAAGCCCCAACAAAATATCAAGATAGTTGCGCACAACCGTCGATTCCGCTGACATCGGCGCCATCGTCTTGAGCTTTTTCAGCTCGACCGTCGCCTTAGTCCGCGCTTCTTTCGACAGCTTCAGCGTGGCAATTTTTGCGGCATATTCGGCAACCTCGTCGCCTTCGCCGTCCTCGCCTTCGTTGCCGAGTTCGCGCTGGATCGCTTTCAACTGCTCGTTGAGATAATATTCGCGCTGCGTCTTTTCCATCTGGCGCTTCACGCGGCCCCGGATTTTCTTTTCGACCTGCAGGACGCCGAGTTCGCCTTCCATAAAAGCAAACACCATCTCAAGCCGCTTGCCCGGATCAGCTTCTGCGAGCAGCGCCTGCTTGTCCGCCACCTTAACCGAAATGTTGGCCGCCACCGCATCGGCAAGCCGCGCGGGATCTTCGATATCAGCAAGCTGCATCGACATTTCTGCCGGTAATTTCTTGTTTAGCTTGGCATAGTTGTCGAACTGATCGACCACCGACCGCATCAGCGCAACCGTTTCATTGCCCGCCGCCTCGACATCGGCAACATCATTGACCGTCGCCGTCAGATGCTCGCCATCATGCGCCAGGCTGGTCAGCGTTGCGCGCCGCTGCCCCTCCACCAGAACACGCACGGTCCCGTCGGGCAGTTTAAGCAACTGCATCACCGACGCAACCACGCCCAGATCATAGAGGTCTTCGCGGCCCGGATCGTCATTTGCCGGGTCGAGCTGCGCGACAAGAAAAATCTCCTTGTCCGCCGCCATCGCTGCTTCGAGCGCTGAAACCGACTTATCGCGTCCTACAAACAGCGGCACGATCATCTGGGGAAACACGACAATGTCGCGCAACGGAAGGACGGGGTATGTTATGTTCATCACAACTATATGGTGGAGGGGATGAGCGAGCGCAACCGGCTCGCCGCAGCCAAGCTGCGTCGTCAATCGTCGCAAGCTACGCTGGCCGGGCGTTCGGAGTCGGCGGTTAGCTTGCGCTACCCGCTCGCCCGCTCCGCCTCACCAGCCGCACACCTTACCCTTGTTCTGCGCCGTAAGCCACGTCATCAGCGGCTTGAAATAGGCAATCATCGATTTGCCGCTCATCTCGCGGCTGCCGGTGAACGCCTGCAACGCATCAGGCCAAGGCTTTGACGCGCCCATTTCGAGCATCGCGTTAAAGCGTTTGCCGACATCCTTGTTGCCATAGAACGAACAACGATGCAGCGGCCCTTTCCACCCGGCCTGCTTGCACGCCGCTTCGTAAAACTGGAATTGTAACAAGCGCGCAAGGAAGTAGCGGGTATAGGGCGTGTTGCCCGGAATGTGATATTTCGCACCAGGGTCGAAGTTGGCCTCGTCGCGCGCCACCGGCGGGGTGATGCCCTGATACTTCAGGCGCAGGTCGGTCCAGCCCTTGTTGTAATTGGCTGGCGTGATCTTGCCCGAAAACACGTCCCAGCGCCATTTGTCGACTAGTAGGCCGAACGGCAGGAACGCCACCTTGTCCATCGCCTGGCGCAGCAGAAGGCCAACGTCCTTGTCCGCGCTCGGCACCTTGCTTGTGTCGAGAAGGCCAATCTGCACCAAGTATTGCGGCGTAATGCTCAGCGCAACGGCGTCGCCAATCGCTTCATGAAAACCGTCGTTAGCGCCGTTTTGATAGAGCGTTGATTTCGCCTTGTAGGCGCGCTGATAGTAATTGTGACCTAATTCGTGATGGACAGTCTGAAAGTCATTTCCATTGATCTTGGTGCACATTTTGACGCGGAGGTCGTCCTTTGCATCTAGGTTCCATGCGCTTGCGTGACATATGACTTCTCGGTCGAGCGGTTTGATGAACTGCGTCCGCTCCCAAAATGTCTTGGGCAATGCGTCGAACCCAAGCGACGAGAAGAACCCTTCGCCAATTTTGAAGATTTCCTTTTCCCACTTGCCCCGCTTGGCCGGGTCGGTTTCCTTCGGATCGGTCGCCACAAAGCCTTTGGCGCTCAACAGATCGCCGATCTCGTAGCCGATGTCGCCCGCTCCCGCTGGCGCAACGACATCATAGATATCGCCCCATTCCTGCGCCCACATATTACCGAGCAAATCGGCACGGATCGGCCCCGTCGCACGTTGCACCGCATCGCCATATTTCGCATTCAGTTTACCACGCGTGTAACAATGCAGCGCGTCATACAGCGGCTTTACTTCGCCCCACAGCTTGTCGGTCAGTGCCGCAAACGCATCCGGGTCCATGTCATAGCCAGAGCGCCACATGGCGCCGGTATCGGCATAGCCGAGCTCTTTCGCGCCCTGATTGGCAATCTCGACCATGCGGGCATAATCGGCCTTCATCGGTTTACCGACATTGGTGTGCCAGCTCGTCCACATTTCGGCGAGTTCGGCGGGGTTGCGGTTTGTGCCCATCGCCGCTTCGATGTCCGACCCGTTGGTCTCGACGCCCTTCAGCGTCCCCTTGCCCTTGCCATAGGACGAGTTCAGCCGCGTCGCGATGATGTTCAACTCGTTAGCCGCACCCGGTGTCGACGGCGCGGGCAGAACAAGCCCGGCGCGCAAAAAATCAAGCTTGCGCTTTGTATCATAGGAAAGCCCTGGCGCCTTCGCGAAGATTGCGGCCTGCTTGGCAAAGCGCACCCCCATTTCGGTCCCTTGCGTGCCAACGCGCGCTGAAAGGGCATCGGTATCTTCAGTGATGTAGGTTGCGTTCACCCACGCTACCTGGCTGCCATAAAGATTGAAATCGGCATATTCCTTCTCAACCTGCACCACAAAAGCATCGGCCTCGGCAGCAGTCGGAATGGCGGGCGTGGCAGTTTGCGCAAGTGCAGGCATGGCGAATGCAAGCGCAATCGCGGAAACGAACATTTTCATGGGGGACACCTCGACCTGAAATAGTATTGCGCGCAGATTGGACGCGCAATCCGGTCAGGTCAACGGGGTCTAGGCCGGAATCGGCGACGCCGTGTAAGACATCTGGATAGCGCGCGGGGCGGCGAGATATTTCGTTGGCAGGTCGCGGATATTAAGCTGTTTGCGCACTTCCGCCAATGGCA
>JAYUYR010000036.1:0-2974 GCA_043752405.1 Sphingomonas sp.
AATCGACCAGCACTGGCACTTCCCACATGATCCCGCAGTCCATCCACGGTCCGATCCGAGCGACGAAATCCCAGTTTTCATTGCATTGCCGCCACACGCTGAGCGTCGATGGTGGGTCACTTGCCCATTCGTTCCAGTCGCACGGCTCGGCGACCAGCATCAGCCAATCGTTCGTTGCCGCACAAAAAAACATGAACGGGTCGCGCACGTTGCTGCCTTCGGGTCCGAACGGCTCCCCTTGATGCCAGGTAGCGCCGGCATCGTAACTCGTCAGCCCAACCTGTCGCTGCGTTTTGCCGTCATAACGTGTCAGATACGCCGACAGTGCGTCACCCTCGACTGTGATCGATCCCGAATAGGCCTGTCCCAGCGCATCGGGAGCGATGACGGGTCCGTCGAACGTCCAGTGGAGAAGATCCGGACTCGACAGGCGCGCCCAGCCTATCGATTTGAAATCAGGCGCTGCCGCACTGTGCTGCACAAACAATCGCCATTGCCCGTCGATGAATATCAGGCCGTTCGGATCGTTCAGCCATTCTCCGGGCGGCGGCGCGGCGTGAACGGCAAAGCTCAATCTGCCGTCCAGCCGCCATCGATAATCATGCTTGTGCCGGTCATCAGCGCAGAAGCGTCCGACGCAAGGAAGACGATGGCCCCCATCAGATCTTCGACCTGACCGATCCGTCCCAGTTTGATCTTTGACAGCACCGACGCCTTGAAGACGGGGTCCTCGAAATAGGGTTTGGTCAGCGGCGTTTCGATGAAGGTCGGGGCGATGGTGTTGCTACGGATATTATGCGCGGCAAGGTCAATCGCGAAGGCTTTGTTCATCCCTTCGAGCGCCCATTTCGAGCCGCAATATAGGCTGCGGTTCGGCCCGCCGACATGGCCCATCTGGCTGCCGATATGGATCAGGCTACCGGCAATACCCGCCGCGATCATCCGCCCGACAGCGGCTTGCGCAACAAAGAACGCGCTTTTGACATTCAGGTCATAGACGGCGTCATAGTCTTCCTCGCAGACGTCCATCATCGGCTTGGGCCGGTTGGTCCCGGCATTGTTGACGAGAATATCGAACGCGGGACGGGCCGCGAAGAATGCTTTGACAGCATCAATGTCTGAAACGTCGAGGATGGCCGCCGTGCCGCCCATCGCGTCGGCTGCGGCTTCGATCTCGCTGGCGGTGCGCGCCACCAGCGTGACGTCCGCCCCTGCACCGGCCAGCGCTGCTGCGGCTGCCAACCCGATACCGCGCCCCGCTCCGGTCACGATCGCACGTCGACCGTCGAGGCGGAACGATGGTGTGGCGGGTAGAATCAAACCGCTTCGGCCTTTCCGGCATAGGGGATGTTCTTGCCCCCATAGCGGCGCACGCGGATATTGGCTTGCTCGCCGTGCCCCGCAAACCCTTCGAGCGCACACAGGCGGCTGCAATATTCGCCGATCATCACGCTCGCCTCGTCGGTCAGCACCCGCTGATAGGTGCAGGTCTTGATGAACTTACCCACCCACAGGCCACCGGTATAGCGCGCCGCTTTCTTCGTCGGCAGCGTGTGGTTGGTGCCGATCACCTTGTCGCCATAGCTGACGTTGGTGCGGTTGCCGAGGAACAGCGCACCGTAATTGGTCATGTGCTTCAGGAAATAATCGGGGTCTGCTGTCATCACCTGAACATGCTCGCTGGCGATCTCGTCGGCAATACGGACCATTTCAGCATCATCCGCCGCGACGATGACTTCGCCAAAACTCTCCCACGCGCGCCGGGCAATGTCGGCGGTCGGGAGAATGGTTAGCAACCGCTCGACTTCGCGCATCGTGTCCTCGGCTAGTTTGCGGCTGGTCGTGAGCAGGATTGCGGGCGAGTCGGGGCCATGTTCGGCCTGCCCCAGCAAGTCGGTCGCGGCCAGTTCGCCGTCGCAGCCGATCTCGTCGCAAATCACCAGCGTCTCGGTCGGCCCCGCAAAAAGATCGATCCCGACCCGCCCGAACAACTGGCGCTTGGCTTCGGCAACGAAAGCATTGCCGGGGCCGACGAGAATATCGACCGGGGCCATGCTCTGCGTCCCTATGGCCATCGCGCCGACGGCCTGTATCCCGCCCAGGCACCAGATTTCGTCCGCCCCGGCCATCGCCTGCGCCGCCACAATCGCAGGAGCAGGCTTGCCGTTGAACGGCGGCGCGCAGGTCACGACGCGCGCCACGCCCGCGACTTTGGCGGTAATCACACTCATGTGCGCCGACGCCAGCAACGGATATTTGCCGCCAGGTACGTAACAACCCGCCGCATTGAGCGGCAGGTGCTTGTGGCCGAGCACCACACCGGGCAGCGTTTCGACTTCAACATCGGTCATGGAATTGCGCTGGATCTGCGCGAAATTTCGCACCTGTGTCTGCGCGAATTCGATGTCTTTCAAATCCTGTCCAGTAAGCTGGTCGATGCAGCCCTGAATTTCGGCACTGGTCAGGCGATAGGAATCGCGGTCCCAACCATCGAATTTTATCGACAGGTCGCGCACTGCCGCGTCGCCGCGCGTTTCGATGTCGGCAAGAATGCCCTCGACCGTGTCACGCACTTTGCGGTCGTTATCCGCTTTTGCCTCAACCGTCGCCCCGCGCTTCAGCCATTCTGCCATGTTCAGCTCCTGTTGTTCGGGGCAGCGAAAACGTCGATGCCCAGTCGGTTGAGGAGATCGGGAATGTCGATCATCACCCAGTTTTCGGTCAGCAAGCCGTTTTCGGCCCGCCAGAAATCCATAACGCGCATCGTAATCGCGCGACCGGTCGCCGCAACGCCCAGAAAGCCCGAGCCCTTGTGCGTGGCCGTAATGCTTGGCCAGCCCGTCGATGCGACGAAATCGCCGTTGCCGAAGCGCGCCCGGTGATTGCCGCCGACGCGGTCGGGGAAAGCGGTGAGGAACGGCGTCGCGTGGCCGCGCTCGTAATCTTCAAAACCCCGAAACGACCCGATGGGTGC
>JAYUYR010000037.1:0-2968 GCA_043752405.1 Sphingomonas sp.
ATTGGGAGCGCTGCGATTTGACTTACTGCGAACTGGCCGAAGGCACGGCGGTCGCAGGCGTAACCACGCGCAATGTATGTTGTTCGACGGAAGTCGAGCTGTGCCGTGAAAATGTGAAGGGCGGTAAAGCACGGGCCTTGGTTGTCAACGCGGGCAACAGCAATGCCTTTACCGGCCAGCGCGGTCGGGCGGCGGTGGAAACGATTACCGCTAAGGTTGCGGCGCATCTGGGCTGTGTGGAAAGCGCGATATTTGTGTGCTCGACCGGGGTAATCGGCGTGCCATTGCCCGCGGACAAGGCCGAGGCCGGACTGAATGCGGTATTTAAGTCCGAACCGTGTGGATGGGAGGATATGTGCAACACCATCGGCACTACCGACACTTTTGCCAAAGGCGCGACCGCCAGTGCGGTAATCGGCGGTGTGACGGTGCATCTTGCGGGCATTATCAAGGGCTCAGGCATGATAGCGCCCGATATGGCAACAATGCTCGGCTATATCTTTACCGATGCGGCGGTAGATGCGAAATTTCTGCAAGAGCTGTTATCGGCATCAAATGCGCAAACGTTCAGCTGCATTACAGTCGATAGCGATACATCGACCAGTGACACGGTGCTGGCGTTTGCCACCGGCAAAGCAGGGAATGTGCGGCTGATTTCCGTCGACGATGCAGGGGCGGATGCATTTGCTTCGGCGCTGTATGATGTTTGTCGGCAACTCGCACAACTGGTGGTTCGCGATGGTGAGGGCGCACAAAAATTTATCGAAATTGCCGTGACTGGGGCGGTCGATGATGCCAGCGCACGACGGGTCGGGCTGGCGATTGCCAATTCACCGCTCGTAAAAACCGCAATTGCCGGGGAGGACGCGAACTGGGGCCGCGTGGTGATGGCGGTCGGCAAAGCCGGCGAGCCCGCCGACCGCGACCGGTTATCGATTAGCTTCGGAACGACCAAGGTTGCGCGCAACGGGGTTGCGGTCGAGGACTATAACGAAGCACCAGTAGCAGCGCATTTAAACGGTCGAGAAGTCAATATCGGTGTTGATTTGGGGTTAGGCGACGGCCGTGCTACCGTCTGGACATGCGACCTGACACATGGGTATATCTCGATCAATGCCGATTACCGCAGTTAGGGGTCGCTTAACTCATCCGTTCGTGTCGAGCGAAGACGAGACACCCTTTGGTAGCCCACGCTTTTTGAGCCTCTCGTCTCCGCTCGACACGAACGGGTCAAAGGCTTATGCTCGTTAAAGCGCAGCCTCCAGCCATTGCTTCAGTTGCGCCTTGGGTGCAGCGCCGACCTTCGTATCGGCCACCGCGCCGTCCTTAAACAGGATCATAGTCGGAATACCGCGCACTCCGTATTTGGCGGGGGTATCGGGATGCTCGTCAATGTTCAGCTTCAGGATGGTGACATCGTCGCCCAATTCTTCGCTGATTTCTTCGAGACTGGGGCCGATCATCTTGCACGGGCCGCACCACTCGGCCCAGAAATCGACCAGGACCGGTTTGCCTGAATTGATAACTTGCGCGTCAAAATCGCTGTCGCCGACGGAAGCAGTAGCCATGGAAAGTCTCCTTGTGTTGCGTGTGAGTGTATGGCGCTCGGGCCATGCTGACAAGACCGGACGGCAATAGTTTTACTTGGGTGTTCAGGAGATCGGTTTGAAGGGTGCCAATACCGCGTCCGAAAGCATGATAAGTTTGGGCGCATAAGTGAACAGCAGCGACGCTTCGACCCGCGTAGTGGGAAAAATTGTTTCAAGTGCTGCTACATAATGCGCCATCTGCCGCAGATATGGCACCGCTACCGCCTTTTCGTCGGTGGGGACGGCGCGGCCCGTTTTGAAATCGAGCATGCGCACGAGGCCGGGTTCGACAATTAGCCGGTCGACGCGGCCCGAAATGACGACTTCGCCCACAACGGCTGCCAAAGGCACCTCGGCACGGGCATCAGTGCCAAAGAAATCTTGCCATGCGGGGTTAGCGACAACGCCCCGCACATCCGCCAGTATACGGTTTTTGTCGATTGCAGGGTCGCCGATGTTGCGGTCCAGCCAGCGTTCGGCCGCCTCGAGCGAACCGGCGTCGGTAATCCGTTCGAACAACGCGTGGATGAGCTTGCCCCGCTCGGCTGCTGCACGCATCGCCTGCACTGCGGGCGCATCGCCGTAATCGTCATCCTCCAACCGCGACGGCACTAGCGGACGCGGCGGACGGCCTTCGTCGGGAGCTGGTTGGAACAGCCAATGCGGAGTCACTTGGGCAGCAACAGGAGCACCCGCATCTGCTTTCGCATCGTCTGGTCCGGGCATGCCAGAAATTCCGTCAACCCCGACATGGCGCATTACCTGCCCGAAGTGCGCGTCGTCTTGCCACTCACAGCCAAGCGCCTCCATGGCATTGCGCAACGTGGCGTACCAGCTGTCGTCGGGAGCCGCGCCCTTGCGGCGGATACCCAGGGCGCCGCCCATGATCAGCCGTTCTTCGGCACGCGTCATCGCAACGTAAAGCAGGCGCTTATGCTCCTGCAATTCGCGCTCCTTTTGCATCTGGCAAATTTCGGCAAGCCTACCCGATTGCTCGGTCTTGCGGATCGGCAACAAGGGCGTGCGTTTGCCTTCATCCATAATCAGTTCGGCAGACTGGTCGGGCTTTTTGCCCGGATCGGAAGTTGTATCGGCAAGGATAACCACCGGCGATTGCAGCCCCTTGGCACCGTGGATGGTCATCACCCGCACCTCGTTCGCGCCGCTTTCACCGTCGCGCTTGATCTCGATATCGCCGCGATCAAACCATGCCAGAAACGCTTGCAAGCCACCGCCCTGCTGTTGCTCGAATTGCAGTGCGGCGTTGAGCATCTCCTCCATCGGCACCAGCGATTCCGGCCCAAGCCGCGCAGCAAATTTGCGCCTAGCGCCGGTCGGACCGGAGAGAATTTGTTCCAGAAAATGGTAAGTAGTGGTGT
>JAYUYR010000038.1:0-2966 GCA_043752405.1 Sphingomonas sp.
CAACAACAGCGTCAGCAATCGCGCCGTTCAATGAGGCTTTCTTCGGCAACAGTGCCAAACCGCGTGTTTCAATCGGCGTAGGCGTCAATTGGAATTCACCCTTTGGCCCCTTCCGCATCGACGTGGCAACAGCGCTTCTCAAAGAACCCGGCGATCAGACCAAAACATTCACTTTTAACGTAGGAACACAATTCTAATGAAGATGATTTTCAAGGCAGCGCTTCTCGCTGCGGCTCCTATTCTTACAATCCCCGCCATCAGCCATGCCCAGGCCGTCGAAGGTATTGCCGTTGCTGACATCCAAGGAGCCGTTCAAAAGTCGGCGGCCTTCATCACAGCGATGGCCCAGATGAAGACGACCTATGCGCCGCAGATTGCGACGTTCGAGGCGCGATCAAAAGCTCTTCAGGCCGAAATGACACCTATGGTGACAGCTTTCCAAGCGGCGCAGAAGGCAAATACACCGCAAGCGACGCTGCAAACGCAGTACACCGCTATACAAACGAGGCAGCAGGCGGCGCAGACCGAATTGCAGCGCCTGTCAGCACCGATTGCGCGGGCACAGGGCTATGTCGAAGAACAGATCGGTGCCAAGCTCGATGGAGCGATCAAGGCGGCGATGGTAGCGCGCAAGGTCAATCTCGTGCTCTCACCTCAGGCAACGATCTCGTATCAGCCTTCGGTGGATATTACCGATGCTGTCGTTGCAGAGCTCAATCGTACGGTGCCAACGGTAAGTATCACGCCGCCAGCGGGCTGGCAGCCGGGCGGACAGGGCGCTTCGCCCGCTGCTGCTGCACCAAAGCCAGCGACGCCGACCACGCCGGGTCGTTAAGTCGGTGGAACTCGACATTCGGGGCGTGATGGCGGCATTGCCGCATCGCTTCCCGATGCTGCTGGTCGACCGGATTGAGGAACTCGTCGTCGACCAGCGCATTGTCGCGATCAAGGCGGTGACGATCAACGAGCCATTCTTTGCCGGGCATTTTCCCGGACGCCCGATCATGCCGGGTGTCTTGATTGTTGAGGCCCTGGCACAGGCCGCAGGTGTGTTGGCGGTCGAATCGCTCGGCCTCGCGGGATCGGGTAAGCTCGTTTACTTCATGGCGATCGACGGCGCGAAGTTTCGCACCCCCGTCGAACCGGGTTGCCTGCTCCGCCTCGAAGTCGATTTCGTCCAGAAACGCAGCAGCGTTTGCAAATTTTCGGGGCGTGCGCTGGTCGACGGCAAGCTCGCCGCCGAAGCCAATTTCACTGCAATGATTGCCGATCCGCCCGCCTGACTTGCCTGCGCGGTATCAAGCCGCTATGCGCGCCGCTTCGCTTTCCCCTCAGGCTGGTCGGAACCAGCCATTTTCATCAGGAAACAGACGTGAAAAAAGACATCCATCCCGAGTACCACATGATCAACATCAAGATGACCGACGGGACAGAGTTCCAGACGCGGTCGACATGGGGCAAGGAAGGCGACACGATGTCGCTCGAAATCGATCCGACCTCGCACCCGGCATGGACCGGCGGTTCGGGCAAGATGCTCGACGCTGGCGGTCAGGTGGCGCGCTTTAACAAGCGTTTTGGTGGGCTTACGCTTAAAAAATAAATCGGCTGTACCTACGGCAGAAATAGGGGAGGTCGTTGCTAAACGTGCAACGGCCTCCTTTCTTCGTATCCGTTTCGTTGCCTGTAGATTGCACGTCCCAGGCGTATCCCGGGCACCTCGACAAAATGGTAAAACAGTGCTGATGCTGCAATAATTGTCGGGATCGACGCTATAGCCAGAGATAGCGTTGCTATATCGTCTGACGACCCAGTAACCGCTCTACCGAAACCTAGAAACAACGTTAGGATAGGTACATGAATAAGGTAACTGGAATAGGATATCTTCCCCAAGTAAATATATAGCCTATGGGTAGCGACCAGCTTGGAGACCACTATGACAGATCGGTGCCAGCGAAAATGGCTGTTATTTTCATATAGAGATAGCACAAGATAAAATATCCAGATTGTCAGGACCAACAAAAAGCCGGACGAGTGATAAATATTTGTCGAGAACCCACCGATAAATAAGGCAACCAACAATATTATGATTACCGAAATCGATAGCTGCCGACGAATAGCCAGTTGCGAAACGACGCCTATTATAAAATAAGGAAGCGCTTGAGGCAGGAAGGACAGATATTGCCACCAGGCATAAGATCCGAAGGTCGTGACAAGCGACGTCGCGATGCCCAGCGCTGCTAAAAACCAGCCCAAGGGCGAGGGTTTGATCAACACCCTGAGCAACAAGGGCGCAACAAGGTAGAATTGCCACTCGACCGAAAGGCTCCAGGCAGGCGGCAGGAAAGCACTGCTCGCGTAAAGCTAGCCGATCATCGGGCACAACGCCGTGAAACATCGTGACATGAAGAATAGCGTGGAGCATCGGGTAGGTATTTTCCGACGCGATGCGGTTAATGGCACGCAACGGATCGGCAATATAGCTTGAGTCCGCCCAAACGCTGGCGTCCCAATCGCGCACGCTGATTGCAGCAATCATTGCAACGACATATAAGGGATAAAGTCGAAAAAATCGTTGAATAATATATGTTTGGTAGGTGTCTTTGCGCGACAATATGACGTGCGTAATGACAAAGCCGCTGATAATCATGAATAGCTGAACGGCCCAATTGCCATGTTCGATAAAATCGGCAACCTGCGGTGACACATAGCGCCGGGCACCCGTGGCCAGAAAAATATGGTCAGCGATGACCCACCAGGCCATCCTGAATCTGAGCCCGTCGATCGCTGAAAACCTTTGCATATCGGGGGCTCATGCCGACGATCAAAAACCGGAGCAAGCAAATTGGTTTCGGAACCGATCCCAATGCGGGGACATCCGCTATGCGGCGGAGAGCACACCTTCATAGGCATGATCGTCGAGCGCAATACCCGCACCACGGGCAACACATATCAGTGGATCATTGGCG
>JAYUYR010000039.1:0-7612 GCA_043752405.1 Sphingomonas sp.
CCGTCACCGCGACCACGCGCTGACCGGCGACTGGAAAGACCATCGCGACTGTCATGTGAAGCCCGATCTCGTGCTGATCTATCGCAGACCCGACGACGAAACGCTTCAACTCGTGCGCCTCGGCCCGCATTCCGAACTCAGGTTGTAACCCCCACCCTTGCATTCTCCTCCCACCCGTGCCATATCCTGCTGCAGCGCAGCGTAGACGACCGTCGTCTCCGCATGGTCGGCCAGCGTGAGTGTCCGTTAATCGGAACAGGCCAGACCCCCATGACGCTCCAGCCAAACGGCTTCCCTTTTCACGCGGGTTGTCACCAACCTCGCTTTGTCGGCGCATACGATCCCGCGTGCGCTGGCCCGAGCATATCTGAAAGAATATCATGACCAAATTCACCGATCTCGGCCTGTCGCCGCAGATTCTCGAGGCGCTTGCTGCCAAGGGCTATGACACGCCGACGCCGATCCAGGCGCAGGCCATCCCCTCGCTGATCGAAGGCCGCGACCTGTGCGGCATCGCGCAGACCGGCACCGGCAAGACCGCCGCCTTCGCGCTCCCCTCGCTCATGCGCCTGGCCGCGAACGGCAAGATGCGCCCGCCGGGCAGCTGTCGCATGCTCGTCCTGTCGCCCACGCGCGAACTCGCGGCACAGATCGCACAGTCGTTTACCGACTATGGCAAGGGCATGCGCCTGACCGTCGGCTGCGTGTTCGGCGGCATGCCGATCGGTCGCCAGATCAAGATGTGTGGCGCGGGGCTCGACATTCTCGTCGCCACGCCCGGCCGCCTGATGGACCTGATCGAACAGCGCGCGCTCAACTTGCGCCATGTCGAAATCTTCGTCCTCGACGAAGCCGACCAGATGCTCGATCTCGGCTTCATCCATGCGCTGAAAGCCATCGACCGCTTGTTGCCCAAGGAGCGCCAGTCGCTGTTCTTCTCGGCCACCATGCCCAAATCGATCGCGGAATTGGGCGACCGCTTCCTCACCGACCCGATCAAGGTGTCGGTCACGCCGATCGCGTCGACCGCCGAGCGCGTCGAGCAATATGTGACCTTCGTCAACGCCGCCGAAAAGATGGCGCTCTTGACCATCGTCTGCCAGAACGAGCCGATCGAGCGCGCGCTAGTGTTCAGCCGCACCAAGCACGGTGCCGACAAGATCGTCAAGAACCTTGCCGCCGCAGGCATCCGCTCGGCCGCGATCCACGGCAACAAGTCACAGAACGCCCGGATGGACGCGCTTGATGCCTTCAAGAAAGGTGACATCAAGATCCTGATCGCGACCGACATTGCCGCGCGCGGCATCGACGTCTCGGGGGTCAGCCATGTCTTCAATTTCGACCTGCCCAATGTCGCCGAACAATATGTCCACCGCATCGGCCGGACGGCGCGCGCAGGCGCAACGGGGATCGCGGTCAGCTTCGTTGATGGCGAAGAAAAGGGCTGGTTGAAGCAGATCGAGCGCCTGACCAAGATTCCACTGACGCCCGCGCCACTGCCGCCAAATTTCGCTGAGCTGCGTGCGGCGCTGCCCAAGCCTGCGCCGTCGAAAGCGCCTCCCGGTCGTGGCAGTTCGGGCCGCCGCGATGCCCCGCGCAGCGACGAGCCTAAGCGCCATTTCCCGCGCCGCCCCGGGGGAGTCGGCGCGCACAAAAGCGCGGTGCGGCGGACCGGCGGGCGCTAAGCCCACGCACCTCTTGCCACTGCGCATGACTTGGTGAACACATGGCGGCAACATTTCCGAAATGGAGCCGCCATGAATGGCCTTGTTCTCGTCGCCGCACTTATCGCCACGCCAGCCCTCGCCGATGTGCCCAAACCTGCCGCTATCGTAGCCGATGGCGCGCCTGCCGTCCCCGTCGCACTCGCGGCCAAAACGCGGCCCTATATGGAGTTCCGCACGGCATCCTTTTCGGGCTGGAACGTGGCCGGAAAATCGATGCTGATCAGCACGCGTTTCGGCGACGTCGCGCAACTCCACAGCGTTGCCGCGCCAATGATGGACCGCCGCCAGATCAGCTTCGAAGCCGAACCCGTGCGCGGCAGCTGGTCGCCGAAGGGCGATGTCCTCGTCGTCAACAAGGATAGCGGCGGCAACGAATTTTTCCAGATTTACACGCTGAAAAACGGGCAACTCACGCTGCTGACCGACGGCAAGAGCCGCAACAATCTCAACGGCTGGAACCAGGAAGGCAGCCTGATCGGCTATTCCTCGACCCACCGCAACGGCACCGACACCGACCTTTACGTCATGGATCCGCGCGATCCGAAATCGAATTGCATGGTCGCGCAAGTGAAGGGCGGCGGCTGGGGCATCGCCGACTTCCTGCCCGACGGCAAAACCGCGATTGTCGGCAACTTCATCTCGATAACAAAGACGAATTTGTTCACACTCGACCTCGCCAGCGGCGCGCTGACCCCCATCGGCGATCACAGCAAAACCATATCCTATGGTAGCGCGCAATCCGCGCCCAATGGGGTTCTCTGGGTGACCAGCGATGAAGGATCGGACTTTCAGGGCCTCGGCACGCTCGACCCCAAAACCGGCAAGTTTACGCCGCGTTCGCCTGAACAGAAATGGGACGTTGAAGGGTTCGACATCGCGCCCGACGGCAGCTTCATTGCCTACACCGTCAACGAAGCCGGCATCGACCGCATCCGCGTGATGGACATTGCCAGCGGCAGTGTCCGCATGGTGACTGCGCTTCCCGCAGGCAGCTCGGGCGGCATGGAGATCGCGCCGTGGGGCACGATTGGCCTGACATATACGTCGGCCAAAAGTGCTGCCGATGCCTATTCGATCGATCCGAAGTCGCTCGCCGTCACCCGCTGGACGCAAAGCGAAACCGGCGGGCTCGATGCCGCTGCCAACGTCGAACCCGAATTTATCGAAGTACAAAGCTTCGACAAGGAACCAGTCTCGGGTTTCCTCTATCGCCCCGATCCGGCCAAATTCCCCGGAAAACGACCCCTGATGTTTAGCATTCACGGTGGCCCCGAAGGGCAATAGACACCGGGCTTTCAGGGGCGGCGCAACTATCTGCTCAACGAACTCGGCATTGCGGTTTTCTATCCCAATGTCCGTGGCTCGACCGGATTTGGCAAACGCTTCGTCGGCCTCGACAATGGCCCGTTCAAGCGCGAAGATTCGGTGAAGGACATCGCCGCGTTCCTCGACCGGCTCGAAGCTGATCCCGCGCTCGACAAGAGCCGCTTTGTCGTCAATGGCGGCAGTTATGGCGGCTACATGTGCTACGCCAGCGCCATCGCTTACGGCGCGCGGTTGAAGGGCGCTTACTGCGTCGTCGCGATTTCGAACTTCGTGACTTTCCTCGAAAACACGCAAAGCTATCGCCGCGATCTCCGCCGTGTCGAATATGGCGACGAACGCGACGCGAAGCAGCGCGCCAAACTCCTCGCCATCTCACCGATGACGCGGGTCAGCGAACTCAACATCCCGTTGATGATCGTCACCGGCGGCAACGACCCCCGCGTTCCGGCTTCCGAAGCCGACCAGATCGTCAAAGCCATCCGCGCCAAAGGCGGCACGGTCTGGCACCTCCTCGGCCAGAACGAAGGCCATGGTTTTGCGAAGAAGGAAAACCAGGATTATGAATTCTGGACGGGCCTGATGTTCTGGGAAAAGACGTTGTTGGGGGAATAAGCGGGGCAGTGCGCCCGCTATTCCCGCGATGATACTGGCCTTGTTCAGCTTGACGCCCTAGATAGGGCGGATGCGTCCTGCCGTCTCGCGCTCCCTGCGCTTCATTCTTCCGTTCCTTGCTGCATTTGCGCTGACCGCTCCGGCAGTTGCGCAGAAAAAAGCCGTTCCCGCTTCGGCAAAGGCGCCTGCACCGGCTGCCGTGCCATGGCTTTATCGCGGCAGTGACATCCCGCCCGACCGTGAATGGCTGTTCGGTAAGCTGCCCAATGGCCTGAAATATGCCGTGCGCCGCAACGGCGTGCCGCCGCAGCAGGTCTCGCTTCGCGTGACCATCGATGCCGGTTCGCTGATGGAACAGCCAGGCGAAGGCGGCTTTGCCCATTTCAACGAGCATTTGAGCTTTCGCGGATCGAAATTCGTTGCCGACGAAGAAGCCAAGCGAGTCTGGCAACGCCTTGGTGCCACCTTCGGGTCGGATACCAATGCGCAGACGAGCCCGACGCAAACGACTTATAAACTTGACCTGCCCAGCGCCACCCCTGCGGGGCTTGACGAAAGCGTCAAGATATTATCGGGCATGATGGCGGGCGCATTTCTGACGCCCGCCGCCGTCGATACCGAACGGCGCACGGTGCTCGCCGAACTGCGCGAAGGGACCAGTCCGCAGCAGAAAGTCGGCGACGCGACGCGCGAGTTGTTTTTCGCCGGGCAAGCGCTGGCGACGGGATCGCCGATTGGCACGGTCAAGTCGCTGAACGCGGCGACCGCGGCATCGCTCAAGGCATTCCGCGACCGCTGGTATCGTCCTGACAAGGCGCTCGTCGTGATCGCCGGTGACAGGGATCCGCTTGTCTTCGAAGCGCTGATCAAAAAGTATTTCGCCGACTGGAAGCCGGTCGGCCCGCCCGCCAAGGTTTCCGATTACGGCAAGCCCGTGAATGATGCACCTCGCGCGCGCGTCGTCGTCGAAGCCGGCCTACCGACGATTGTCAGCATGGCCGTCTTGCGCCCGTGGGTTCAAAAGAACGACACCATTGAATATAATCGCGGCAAGCTGATCGACACGCTGGCGACGCGGATCATCAACCGCCGCCTCGAACGCGCGGCAAGGACCGGTGGCAGCTTCCTCCAGGCGAGTATTGACCAGGAAGACGTCGCGCGTTCGGTCGACGGGACATTCATCCAGCTCGTACCATTGGGCAATGACTGGCAGGCAGCGATCCGTGACGTCCGCGCCGCGATTGCCGATGCCCTCACCAACCCGTCGAGCCAAGACGACATTGATCGCGAAGCGGCCGAATTTGCCGCCGCGCTCCAGATTGCGGTTGAAAGCGCCAACACCCAAGCCGGTGGCGAACTCGCCGATACCCTGATCGAAGCCGTCAACATCCGCGAAACCGTCGCCAGCCCCGAAGTCGCACGCGATGTCTTTTCGAATATGCAAGCGCGACTGACGCCCGCCGCCATATTGGCATCGACGCGCAAGCTGCTTTCGGGAACGCCGTTACGGGCTATCCTGACATTGCCGACGGCTGACCCTGCGGCGGAAACAAAACTACTCGCTGCGCTTACCGCCGATGTGAAGGCGGGGCCATCGACGGCCAGCGCAAAACCCGTCAGCTTCGAGCGTTTGCCCAAATTCGGTGCACCTGCGACAGTCGTGAAGCGCGCGCCCGCCCCCGGGCTTGGCCTTGAATTTGTCGAGCTTTCGAATGGTGTCCGTCTCGTCCTGTTTGCCAACAATGCCGAAAGCGGCAAGATTCTGATAACGGCGCGGTTCGGACGAGGGCTGCAGGCCTTGCCAATGAGCAAGACGACTGTGGCCTGGGCAGGCGCGGCCGCGCTTGTATCGTCGGGCATCGGCGATCTGGGCCAGGAAGAACTTGACCGCCTGACTAGCGCGCGGCGAATCAACATGGGCTTTGATGTGGGCGACAATGCGTTCGCGCTGAAAGCCGTTACCCGACCCGCCGATTTTGACGATCAGATGAAATTGCTCGCGGCCAAGCTGGCCTATCCCGGCTGGGATCCCGCACCGGTCAACCGTGCGCGTGCGGCAATGAGTGTAGGTGTCGAAACGCTGGGTACGTTGCCACAATCGGTGCTCGGTCGCGATCTTCCCGAGCTGCTTCACGGTGGTGATCCGCGCTGGGCAACTCCGACGCGCGCCGACATTGCCGCGCTGACCCCCAAATCGTTCCGCAAGCTGTGGGAGCCGCTATTGCGCACCGGCCCGGTAGAGGTGTTAATCTTTGGCGACTTCGACGCTGAAAAAGCAATTGCGTCGGCGGCAGCAACCTTTGGCGCTATGCCCGCACGTAAGGCGGACCGACCCCGCTCGCCACGTTCGGACAGTGTGAAACCCAATCGCACACCCTTGATCCGCACCCATCGCGGGGCCGCCGACCAAGCCGCTGCCGTGCTCGCGTGGCCAACCGGCGGCGGGCTCGACGACGTGACCGAAAGCCGACGCCTCGATATATTGGCGGCAATCTTCAGCGACCGGCTGTTCGACCAGCTTCGCGAAGCAGAGGGCGCCAGCTACAGTCCCAATGTATCTAGCCAGTGGCCCGACGGCATGGCATCGGGCGGCAACCTCGTCGTCATGTCGCAGTTGCGCCCCGAAAGCGTCGACAAGTTTTTTGCCATAGCACGCGCTGTCGCCGCCGACTTTGTCACCAAACCAGTCAGCGCCGACGAGATGGCGCGCGCCGTAAACCCGATGCGCCAGATGATCGCGCGCGCGTCGAGCGGTAACAGTTTCTGGCTGTCGCAACTCGGCGGGTCGAGCACCGATCCCCGCAAGATCGCAGCACTTCGCTCGCTGCAATTCGAAATCGCGCGGATCACGCCGGCCGACTTGCAGGCAAGCGCGAAACGCTGGCTGATCCCAGACAAGACTTTCTCGATGATCGTGCTACCCGAGAAGAAATAGTCTTCTACGAGAAGCGCTACAGAACATATTTCGACAAATCCGTATTGCGCGCTACGCTTGCCAGTTGCGCATCGACATAGGCGGCATCGACAGTCAGCGTCGAACCCTGGCGGTCCTCTGCGTTGAAGCTGATGTCTTCGAGCAGTTTTTCCATCACTGTCGATAACCGCCGCGCACCGATGTTTTCGAGGCTCGCATTCACTTCGGCGGCAATGTGCGCAATCGCGGCAATGCCGTCGTCGGTGAAGCTGATCGTCACGCCTTCGGTACCGAGCAGCGCCTGATACTGGTCGGCCAGCGACGCCCGCGTATCCTTCAGAATACGGACGAAATCTTCCTCGGTCAGTGCTTTCAGTTCAACGCGGATGGGTAAGCGGCCCTGTAACTCGGGGAGCAGGTCGCTGGGTTTGGCAACGTGGAACGCGCCGCTTGCGATGAACAAAATATGGTCGGTTTTCATCGGTCCATATTTGGTCGCGACCGTCGTGCCCTCGATCAGCGGCAACAGGTCGCGCTGCACGCCTTCGCGGCTAACTGATCCGCCGCGCACGTCGCTGACCGCGATCTTGTCGATTTCGTCGAGGAAGACGATGCCGTTGGCTTCCGCATCGGCTAGGGCAACGCGGCTCAGTTCTTCCTGGTCCAACCGCTTGTCGGCCTCCTCTTCGACGAGTTTGCCCCATGCGGCGGGGACAGTCATCTTGCGGCGCTTGAGCTGGTTTCCGCCCATGGCCTTGCCCATCATTTCGGACAGGTTGATCATGCCGACATTGCCGCCGCCGGGGATTTCGAAAGGCATTTGCGGCGCGGCTTCGAGCTCGATTTCAATTTCGGTGTCGACCAGATGGCCGTCGTGGAAGCGCTGGCGGAAAGCGGCGCGGGTCGCTTCGGAAGCGCCCTTGCCGGTCAGCGCGTCGAGCAGGCGGCCCATCGCCGCGTCCTCGGCCTTGTCGATAACAGCGATGCGGCGGCGCTCCTTTTCGAGGCGGATGGCTTCTTCGACCAGGTCGCG
>JAYUYR010000040.1:0-7605 GCA_043752405.1 Sphingomonas sp.
GTCCGGATCGATCAGGCGATGGGACGGGGTTCGGCGATCATCGCGACACCCGACGGGCTGCAATCGAGCTATGCCATCGGCGACGAAATTATGCCCGGCGTGAAACTGAAATCTGTGACGTTCGAGGGTGTAACGATTGATCGCGGCGGGGTGGACGAACAGATTTTCCTCGACCAGTCTGTCGTGGCTGCCGTCGCTCAGCCCAACGGTGCGCCAACAGTAACAGCCGCACCGCCGCCGGCCGCAGGAGCCGCCCTTGCAAGCGAAATCGGTTTTATGCCGCGCACCGAGAAGGGGCAGGTGACCGGCTTCGTTGTATCGCCTAAAGGATCGGGAACCGCATTCCGATCGGCGGGTTTGCAGGAAGGTGATATTCTGACAGCGATCAACGGGCAGAGCATTCGGGTGGCCGAAGACGTGACCAGTGCGATGGCTGCCATGCCGGCGTCGGGCATGGTGATGCTGTCAGTCGAACGTGGTGGCAAGTCGATCACGCTATCGACGAAAGCCAGACCATGAAGCGTATTGCACTGACCATTGCCTTGCTGGCAGCGACGGCAGCTCCGGCACAACAGGTATTGAACCTGCGCGATGCCGACATCCGCGCGTTCATTCAGGATGCCTCGCGTGTCACTGGACGGATATTCATCATCGATGCGCGGGTTCAGGGGAAAGTATCAGTCGTTACCGAACGGGCCTTGTCGCGGTCCGAATATTTTGAAGTGTTCCTCTCGACGTTGCGCGCCAATGGGCTGATCGCAGTGCCGACGGCGGGTGGTGCGTATCGTATCCAGCCGATCGACACGGCGGCAACGCAGCCGGGCCGCGTCGGCAGCGCGGGGGCAGCGCGCAACCAGTTCGTAACCGAAGTTATCCGCTTGCGTTCGATCGACGCGGCAAGTGCGGTTGAAACGATTCGTCCGCTGGTCAGCCGCGAAGGGTCTTTGACTGCGAACAAGGCAGGTAACAGCCTGATTGTGGCCGATTTTGCCGACAATGTCCGGCGAGTACGCGAACTCGTTCGCCGCATCGACAACGACAATATCCTGACGCGCGTTATTCCGTTGAGGAACGCGGGCGCGCGAGACATTGCCTCGTCGCTGTCGGCGCTGGCGGGGGCAGGGGGGGCGTCGCCAGTGTCGATTGTCGCGATCGATTCGTCGAACAGTATCGCGCTGCGCGGTGATGCGCCGACAGTCAGTCGTTTTGCGGTAATTATTGCTGATCTCGACAAGCGCGCTGCTGCAGGGTCGGAAATCCGCGTTGTCTTCCTTCAACATGCCGATGCGGAGAAGCTGCTTCCGGTGCTGCAACAGTTGGCTGGACAAAATGTGGCTAGCGTAACGCCTCAGGTCGTCGGCGCGGCAGCATCATCGCCGACAGCGCCGGTTCCTGTGTCGACGACATCGTCGGTTGCCAGCGGCGGCAACGGCAAGACCGTTATCGCGCGCTATGACGGTATCAATGCGATCATCATTTCCGCCCCCGCCGATGTGCAAAGAACGCTCGGCGAAGTGATCCGCCAGCTCGACACGCGACGCGAACAGGTGCTGGTCGAGGCGATTATCGTCGAGATTTCGGACAATGCGGCTCGCAAGCTGGGAATACAGCTTCTGGCAGGCGGACCCAATGGCGGCGGCTTTACGACCTACTCGAACGTCACGCCGCCGATCTTGCCACTTGCGGCTGGAGCGCTTCAGAATCGGTTGAGTGGTGGGACAACCACAACAACAACCGTCAATGGCACGACGACGACGACGACAACCGGCAATTCGAATGGCAGCACATTGATCCAGGGCGCGCTTTCGGCGCTCAATTCGGCGACTGGTGGCACGTTGGGTGGTGCGATCCGGCTGGGCGGCAACGCCTATTTCGGGGCTATTCTCAACGCGGTCAGCCAGGACAACCAGTCGAACCTGCTGTCCACACCGTCAGTTGTGACGCTCGATAATCAGGAAGCCAAGTTGCTTGTCGGGCAGGAAGTTCCCGTTACCACGGGCGAGCGGCTTGGTGGCAATTTCGACAATGCTTTCCGTACGGTTTCACGCCAGAATGTCGGCATCCAGCTCGAAGTGAAGCCACAGATTGGCGAGGGCGGATCAATCAAGCTTTTCCTGCGTCAGGAAGTCAGCTCGATTGCGGGAGCGGTTACTGCCAATTCGGCCGACCTGATCCTTAACAAGCGCGAAATCCAGACGACGATGACCGTCGATGACGGGCAGATTATGGCGATTGGCGGACTGCTCGACGACAACGAGCGACGCACTCTCGAAAAGACACCACTCCTGGGCGATATTCCCATATTGGGCGAGTTGTTCAAGTCACGCAGCCGGACGCGCGGCAAGACGAATTTGATGGTCTTTATCCGGCCGACGATAATGCGCACGGCCGAGGATGCCCGCAGACTGGCCGAACAGCGTTACGGTTATATCCGAAACCAGCAATTGACCGAGCGACCCGATCGCGAGCCGACCATCGACGAGTTGCTGCGCGATTATATGGGTATCGAACCGCCGGTCGCGCCTGAGCCCGGACCCGGAGCCCTGACAACGCAACTGCCGGTTGCCGCCAATCCCGTAACGACCGCGCCCCCGGTCGTGATCCCCGAAACGCGTTCCCGCTCCGTGATCCGGCCCGTTGAGCTTCCCCCCAGCAGGCGCAAGTCCAGTGACCCCAACTGAGACGCTGACCGCCAACCTGCCTTATGGTTTCGCGCGTAAATTCGGCGTGGTGGTACAGCATGGCGAGGACGGGCGGCCGAGCGTGGCCCTGCGCGAAGGCAGTGACCCCAAAGTCCTGATCGAGGTCCGACGCTTCCTCGCGCAGTCGTTCGATGTCACATCGGCGGATGCCACCGAGTTCGACCGGTTGCTGTCCGACAGTTACAAAATGGATGGCGCGGCAGCAGCGATGGCGCTTGGTGCTGACGATCTTGACCTGCTCGCGACAGGTATCCCCAGTGCCGAGGATTTGCTCGACACCGCCGATGATGCCCCCGCGATCCGCCTGATCAACGGCATCATTGCCGAAGCGGTGCGGCAGGGAGTGTCGGACATTCACATCGAGCCTTATGAAAGCGGGCTTGTGGTGCGGATGCGGATAGACGGGCTGTTGCGCGAAACGCTGCGCATGCCGCCGCATGTTGCGCCGGTCATCGTCAGCCGGATCAAGGTCATGGCGCGGCTCGACATTGCCGAGCGACGTGTGCCGCAGGACGGGCGCATTTCGCTGACGCTTGCGGGCAAGTTGCTCGATGTGCGCGTATCGACCTTGCCGAGCCGCGTTGGCGAGCGCGTCGTGCTGCGTATTCTCGACAAGGAAAATGCCGGGATCGACATGGACGGGCTTGGCATGGCCCCGGAACTGAATGCGTTGCTGCGCGAAGCATTCAACGAGCCGAACGGGATTATCCTCGTTACGGGGCCGACAGGCTCGGGAAAGACGACAACACTTTATGCGGGGTTGCGGCTGCTCAACGACGGGTCGCAGAATATCCTGACGGTCGAGGATCCCGTTGAGTATGCCGTCGATGGCATTGGCCAGACGCAAGTGAACCCAAAAGTCGGGCTGACTTTTGCGGCGGGACTACGCGCGATCCTTCGTCAAGACCCGGACGTCGTGATGGTCGGCGAAATCCGCGACCGCGAGACCGCGGAGATTGCGGTGCAGGCGTCGCTGACCGGGCATCTCGTGCTCTCGACGGTGCACACCAACGATGCGGTTGGCGCGATCACACGGATGCGCGATATGAAGATCGAGCCATTCCTGCTCGCTTCGACCTTGCGCGCGATTGTGGCGCAGCGGCTGGTGCGGCGGCTGTGTCAGGCGTGCCGTAAACCCGAAGCGGCTTCGGCGTCGGTGGCGGCATTGCTGGGTGTTGAACCCGGCACGATCATCTCCGAACCAGGCGGCTGTGATGTATGTGGAGGATCGGGCTTCAAGGGCCGGATCGGCGTATTCGAAGCAATCCGCATCGACGACACCATCCGCCGCCTGATTAATGATGGCGGTGACGAAGTGGCGATTGCGCGCCACGCCTATGCGCGCGAACCGAACTTGAGCGCCGCGGCGCGGCAACTTGTGATCGAAGGGCTGACGACGCCCGAAGAAGCAGTGCGCATTTCGCGGCGCGGGTCTGATGATGGCTGATTTTGACTATCTGGTGCTCGACCCCGCTGGGCGCGAGCGGCGGGGGCAGGTAGCGGCAGCGACGCTGGAGGATGCCCGCAGCCGGTTGGGCGCGCGCAAATTTTATGTTGTCAGCCTTGAGCAATCGACGCCGAGCACCGCGCGCGCTTCCCCATTGTTGTCGTTCGAGAGGCTGACGCAGCGGCGGCTGAACGGCAAGGCACTGACGTTGTTCACGCGGCAGCTGGCGACGTTGGCGCTGGTCACCCCGCTGGAGGAAGCGTTGCGGACCATTGGCCAGCAGAGCGAAGACCCAAAAGTGCAGGCAGTGCTCGAGCGCGTCCATGCCGGCGTGCTCGAAGGGCGTCGCTTGTCCGACAGCATGGCGCGCGAGGCCAAGAGCTTCCCCCCGCTTTATCGCGCGATGGTCGCGGCGGGGGAAAGTGCGGGGACGCTGCCCCAAATCCTTGAACGGCTTGCAGATTTGCAGGAGCGGCAGGCAATTATCCGCGGCAAGGTAACGACGGCGCTGGCGTATCCGATCGTCCTTGCGCTGGTCGCGAGCTTCGTCGTCATGGCACTGATGATCTGGGTCGTGCCCAAGGTCGTCGAGCAATTCGATACGGTCGGGCAGACGTTGCCGCTGCTGACGAGGATCGTCATGGCGATTTCAGGTTTTCTGGCGGGTTATTGGTGGGCAGTTTTGATCAGTCTTGCTGTCATCGGTTTCGTGACCTGGCGCGCGTTGCAGGATGAGGCGATACGGCTGCGGTTCGATACCGCGTGGTTGAAGATGCCGTTGCTTGGCCGGTTGACGCGCGATCTTCACGCAGCCCGGATGGCGCGGACATTGTCGACGATGGTGGCGAGCCGGTTGCCGCTGCTCGAGGGGTTGATCCTGACGAGTCAGACAATCCACAATCGCCGATTGAAGGCTGCGTCGGATGACATTGTAGAGGCTGTGCGCGGCGGGGGCAGTCTTTCGGCGGCATTGCGGCGTGCGGGCATCTTTCCGCCGCTGCTGGTCTATCTGGCCGCATCGGGTGAATCGTCGGGGCAGCTGGATGCGATGCTCGAACGTGCCGCCGATTATCTCGAACGCGAGTTCGACGGGTTCACGGCAACCGCGCTTTCGCTGCTCGAACCTGCTATCATCGTTCTTATGGGCGTTGTGGTGGCAGCGATTGTGCTGTCGATCCTGCTTCCTATCCTCCAACTCGAAACATTGGCCGGTGCTTGATGCGTAAATCTGTTCCTGTTCCCGAAGAAGGTTTTGCGCCCCGGAGGCGTTCCGCCGAAAACGGCTTCACGGCCCGGAGGCGTTCCGCCGAAAACGGCTTCACGCTCGTCGAGCTTATGGTGGTCATCGTTATCATCGGCCTGTTGGCGACTCTCGTGGCGCTGACAGTGCTGCCAAATCTGGGAAAAGCGAACGACCAGAAGGCCAAGGCCGACATCGCCACGCTCGATCAGGCGATGGAGTTGTATCGGCTGGGGAATCTCAATTACCCGTCGACGGCGGATGGATTGCAGGCGCTCGTCGCACCACCGGCATCGCTGACTGATCCAGCGCGATATCAGGCTGGGGGCTATATCAAGAAGCTGCCCAGTGATCCGTGGGGTCGGCCCTATCTTTATGCGTCGCCGGGGCAGCATGGGACGTTCGACATCTACACGCTCGGAGCGGACGGTGCGCCGGGAGGGACGGGCGAAAATGCCGATATCGGCAATTGGCAGTAACGATCGGGGACTCGTGCATTTGAGGCGTTTCGCCGAACACGGGTTCACGCTCATCGAACTGATGGTCGTGATCACGATCATTGCGCTCGCGTCGGCTGCCGTAGTGTTCGCGATCCCTGATCCTCGTGGGCGTGTGATTGACGAGGCCGAACGTTTTGCCGCACGGGCACTGGCGGCACGCGACGACGCAATTGTACAAAGCCGCGACACGCGCATCTGGATTACGCAAAGTGGTTATGGCGTCGAGCGTCGACGACGGGGCGCGTGGCAGCCACTGACCGACAAGCCGTTCAGGACCGTGCAGTGGGCGCAGGGGACGGGCGTGCTAATCGGTGCTTCGGGGCGCGAAGCGATTACGTTCGACGCGACCGGCGCGCCGTCATCGCCGACGACGGTGACTTTAGTGCGAGATGCAGCACGGGCAACGGTGACAGTTTCAGGCAATGGAGTCATCCGTGTCGGATCGTGAACACGGCTTCACATCCTTGAGGCGTTCCGCCGAACACGGCTTCACATCCTTGAGGCGTTCCGCCGAACACGGCTTCACGCTGATAGAAACGCTGGTTGCTCTAGCGATTTTCAGCCTTGCTGCGTTGGCACTGCTGCGGCTCGAGGGTGCGACGCTGTCATCGACTGCAATGCTTTCAGACCGTGCTGTGGGGCAGATTGTGACGCGCAATCTCGCTGTTCAGATCATGACCGATGTTCGCGCACCTTCACTCGGCGAAGCAACGGGTTCGGTTGTCAACGCGGGCCGGACATGGCGATGGACACGCGACGCCAAGCGCACCGACGATGCCCGGATCGTACGGATTGACATATCGGTGATCGATGATGCCGGACGCAGAAGCGGTGCCTTGTCAATGGCGAGGACCGTCGAATGACGCGCGAACAAGGCTTCACGCCATTGAAGCGTTCCGCCGAACACGGCTTCACACTGATCGAAATGATCATCGCGCTGCTGATTTTCGGCATGCTGGCGGCGGCAGGTGTATCGCTGCTGACATTCAGTGTTCGGGCGCAGGCGGCGGCGACCGAGCGGCTCGATGCGGTAGCGAATGACCAGCGGATGGCGTCGCTGCTTGCGAGTGACCTCGCTCAAGCGGTGCCGCGTATCACCCGCGACGTTATGGGTGCAAACCAGCGAGCATTTGCCGGCACCAATGGCGTCGGCACAGCGCCGATGCTGCGCTACGTCCGCGGGGGATGGTCCAATCCCGACGGCAACCCGCGCGCGTCAATCCAGCGGGTCGAGATTGCGCTGGATCAGGGGCGTCTGGAGCGGCGCACATATACGATGGCCGATGGAGCGACAGCGGGACCGCCAATGGTGCTGGCCGACATGGTAGAGAATGTGCGGCTGCGCTATCGCGACAAGGGCGTCTGGAGGCCGGTTTGGGATGATCCCAATCCGGTTTCGTTGCCCAAGGCCGTCGAATTGATCATCGAGCGCAAGGATGCCCCGGACCTGATGATGGCATTCCTTGTCGGGGCTACCGTGAAATGAAATTCGTTTCCGTAGCACCTGTTCGCCTGGTTGGTGCCGGAGAGAGGGGAGCGGCACTCCTTTCGGTACTACTGCTTGTCGCCGTTATGGCGGTGCTGTGCGCTGCAAGCCTTGAGAAACTCAAGATATCGACCAAGCTTGCGACCAACGGTGCTGCAATCGATCAGGCGCGCAGCTATGGCATGGCGGCGGAAACAATTGCGCTTTACCGGATCGGCGACCTGCTGCAG
>JAYUYR010000041.1:0-2957 GCA_043752405.1 Sphingomonas sp.
AACGTTCGCGGGACCGACGTGACGCATACCCCCGTCGGCTTGGCGTTTGCGTTGCTTCATGCTGACGCAACGGCGGACTTGTTCATTGCGCCCGACAAGATCGACGACGCAGTCCGCGCACACCTGGGCAATGGCGTGCGACTACATGACCGCGAAGCCTTTGCGCCGATGCTTGCCACCCTGACCGGCAAGCGCGTTGCCGCCGACCCCGAGCGCGCCGTTGCTGCCGTGTTCGATGCTCTCGAAAAGGGCGGCGCAATGCTGGTCAGTGTTCGCGATCCGGCTGTCCTTGCCAAGGCAATCAAGAACCATGCCGAACAGGCCGGCTCCCGCGCTGCCCACGCCCGTGACGGCGCTGCTCTCTCGCGTTATCTCCACTGGCTTTCGGTCGAAGCGCCCAAAGGCGGTCTCACCGAAATCTCCGCGTCTGATCAACTTCGCAGCTTCCGCGCCGAAACCGGCAAGCTGCTTGACCTCAGCTTCGATACGATTTCGGGCGCGGGTCCGAACGGCGCGATCATGCACTACAAGGCGAGTGCCGAGACAAACCGATCGATCGCGCCCTCCTCGGTCTACCTCTGCGATTCGGGCGGGCAATATGCTGACGGCACCACCGACGTCACCCGCACCGTCTGGGTCGGCCCCGGCGACGCCCCTGCCGAAGTGAAAGACCGCTTCACGCGCGTGCTGAAGGGCCACATTGCCCTTGCCACTGCCGTCTTCCCCGAAGGCACGCGCGGCAGTCAGCTCGACGGATTCGCGCGCCAATTCCTGTGGGCAGCAGGCCTCGACTATGCCCACGGGACCGGGCACGGCGTCGGCAGCTTCCTTGCGGTTCACGAAGGGCCACAGCGCATTGCCAAGCCTGGCGGTGGCCAGCCCGGGACCGACGAATCCTTGCGCGCGGGCATGTTCCTGTCAAACGAACCCGGCTATTACAAGCCCGACAGCTACGGCATCCGTATCGAAAACCTTGTACTGGTCGAGGAACGCGCCCTTTCCAGCGGCGAAATGAAGATGCTCGGCTTCGAAACGCTCACTTTTGCACCAATCGACAAGGCGATGATCGAACCCACCTTGCTCACCCCTGCCGAACGGGCATGGGTCGACAGCTATCATGCCTCAGTGCGTTCCATCGTCGGCCCGCAAGTTCCCGATGACGCACGGATCTGGATCGAAACCGCCTGCGCGCCACTTTAGCGGTTGATCTCGGACGCGTGTTCCCTCATTGTTCTTGTTGCGACTCGGGAGAATAATGATGATTGGCTATGTGACGCTGGGTACCAACGACCTGCCACGTGCGGCGAAATTCTATGATGCGATCGCGGCCGAAATGGGCGTTGGACGTATGATGGAAGGTGATAACTACATCCCATGGGGCCTGCCGAAGGGCGCGGCTGGCGTTGCGGTTATGAAACCGTTCGATGGCAATGCCGCCAGCGTCGGCAACGGCGTGATGGTCGCGCTCGAAGCCAAAGACATTGGTCATGTTGACCGACTTTATGCGCTCGCGCTGTCAATTGGCGGGACAGACGAGGGCGCGCCGGGCGTTCGGGGCGGTGGATTCTACGCCGGCTATTTCCGCGATCCGGACGGCAACAAGCTCAATGCGTTCGTCATGGCGGGATAAAGTCAGTCCTTACTGACCCATGCCCCGGATTTATTGCTGTCGTCTATGGGCATGACGACATCCCCTTCCTCGTCGCTCCCATGCGACGGTTGGGCAACATGGGCGCGCGCCTGTTCCTTGCGCTTCTTCAAATTCTCGCGGAGCGCCGTAGCAAGGCGATCAGGATCGGGCTTGGCCATTGGCGACATTAACGCACGATCCCTTGACCCGTCCACACGCTTTCTTCATAGGCGCGCATCTATCGACAAACTCCGTGCTGCCGTAGCTCAGTGGTAGAGCGCATCCTTGGTAAGGCTGAGGTCCGGAGTTCAATCCTCCGCGGCAGCACCAGTTTCTTCGATTGACGACCGGCCTGCGCCCCGCAATGGGCAGCCATGCAGTTCTTTTCCGACAATGCAGCTTCGGTCCACCCCGCTGTGCTCGATGCGCTGACGGCGGCCAACCGCGTCGATACGGCATATGATGGCGATGCGCTAAGCCGTGCGCTCGATACGCGCTTTTCCGATCTTTTCGAAACGCCTGTCGTGGCGCTTTGGGTTGCAACCGGGACCGCCGCAAACGCATTGGCACTGGCGGCACTGTGCCCGCCCTATCGCGGCGTCGTCTGCCACCATGATGCGCATATCCAGAATGACGAAGCAGGCGCGCCGGAATTCTATGCGGGGGGCGGCAAGCTGTTGCTCGCTGATGGCCCCGGTGCCAAGCTGACGCCCGAAACGCTCACCAAGCGGCTCGATGCGATTGCCAACGACATTCACAGGACACAGGCGGCCGCAATCTCGATCACCAATGCGACCGAATATGGCCGCACGTACCGAGCTATCGAGGTTGCAGCTATCGGTGCTCTGGCAAAGGCGCGCGGCCTGAAATTGCACATGGACGGCGCACGCTTTGCCAATGCCGTGGTCCATAGCGGCGACAGCCCCGCCGACCTGACATGGCGTGGCGGAGTCGATGCGCTCAGCTTTGGTTTTGTGAAGAACGGCGGGCTGTCGGCGGAGGCGCTGATCCTCTTCGACGCCAGCCTCGCCGAGGAAATTCGCGTCCGCCGCAAGCGCGCGGGCCATCTAAATTCAAAAGGGCGCTATCTCGCTGCACAGCTTCACGCTCTGCTGGGCGAGGATCGCTGGCTCGACAATGCACGCGCCGCAAATGCGGGGGCTGCATTACTGGCGGATGCAGCGGGCAACCGCCTTCTCCATCCTGTCGAAGCCAATGAGGTCTTCCTCACCATGTTTCCCGCTGAAGCCGCCCAACTGCGCGCCCAGGGGTTCGATTTCTATGACTGGGCCGACAACGAAGTCCGGTTCGTCGTCTCGTGGGATCA
>JAYUYR010000042.1:0-2953 GCA_043752405.1 Sphingomonas sp.
TGCCCGGCGAAACCAGCCACCAGACGTCGTCAAGTCCTATCGCCTCGGCAACAAACAAGCTGACCCGACGATGACCGCGATGTGCCGGGTTGAACGAGCCGCCGAGGATGCCGGTCAGGGTCAGGGCCGCACTTGCCCTGTCCCGCACACAAGCCATTTATAGGTGGTCAGCCCTTCAAGCGCAACCGGGCCACGCGCGTGGAGGCGCCCTGTCGCGATGCCAATTTCGGCACCCAGTCCAAATTCGCCACCGTCGGCGAACTGCGTGGACGCGTTCCACATGACGATGGCCGAATCGACCGCATTAAGGAAGGTCTCCGCCTTGGCGGCGTCTTCAGTCACAATGGCGTCGGTATGATGCGAGGCGTGGGCAGCGATGTGGGCGAGCGCGCCGTCCAGCCCATCGACCACGCGCACCGCACAGATCGGCTCAAGATATTCAGTGTCCCAGTCGGCATCATCCGCCGCCGATACGCGCGGATCAAACGCACGAGCTTCGTCATCGCCGCGAACCACACAGCCCGAGTCGACAAGCGCACTGACAACGCCTTTGCCGTCAGCGAATTCCCGGTCGATCAGCAGCGTTTCCATCGCGCCGCAAATGCCGGGACGGCGCATCTTGGCATTAACCGCAATCGCCCGCGCCTTCACCGGATCGGCGGCGGCATCTATATACGTATGATTGATCCCGTCGAGATGCGCGAGGACGGGCACACGGGCATCGGCCTGAACCCGCGCCACCAGCGTCTTGCCACCGCGTGGAATGATCACGTCGATTTTGCCATGCGCCGCCAGCATCGCCCCGACTGCCGCCCGGTCGGTCGTTGGCACGAGCTGGATTGCATCGGCAGGAAGCCCCTCGGATGCAATCCCCGCAACCAGTGCCGCGTGGATCGCGCTGTTCGTATGCATGGCTTCGGATCCGCCACGCAGGATCGCGGCATTGCCCGACATCACGCACAGCATCCCTGCATCGGCGGTGACATTGGGGCGGCTCTCATAAATAATCCCGATGACGCCGAGCGGCACGCGGACACGCGACAGCTTCAGGCCGTTGGGCCGTTCGGATTGTTCGATCACGGCGCCGACGGGGTCGGGCAGCGCCGCGATGGCTTTGACGGCAGCGGCAATCCCCTCGATCCGCGCAGCATCGACTGTCAACCGGTCAATCATGGCCGATGACATGCCACTCGCTTTAGCCGCTACGAGGTCAACGGCGTTCGCTGCCATGATCGCGTCGGTGTCGGCGCGCAGTCTCGCCGCTGCGCTCTTCAACCCCGCTGATTTCATCGCCGTCGGCATGGCTGCAAGCACTCGTGATGCCAGCCTCGCACGCGCTGCCATGTCGTAGATAAGGGCAACTGCATCCATCAGAAATCGACCTTGTCATAATCGGCGGGCGGCGCGATCACGCCCATGCGCTCGGCAAGCAAGGGTCGGAAACTGGGGCGCGATTTCAGTCCCGAATACCATGCCCGTGTCTGTTCGTGCGCGCGCCAGTCGATCCCGCCGAGATAGTCCGCCACCGAAATATGTGCAGCGGCGGTCAGGTCTGCCAAGCTGAGCGATGCGCCGCCCAGCCAGTTGCGGTGGTCGAGCAGATAATCGGCATAATCGAGCATCGCGTTTGCGGCTTTCATCGCCTCGCGGAGTGCCGTCGTATCGGGCGTCGCGCGGTGGACGATGCGTTTCAGCATCCGCTCCATCATCAGCGGTGCGACGACCGCGCCGTGGAACTGTTCATCGAACCACGCGGACAGCCGCCGGATTTCGGCGCGGTTGATTGCGGTGCCGGTAATCATTGGGGATTTATCGACGGTTTCCTCGAAATACTCGCAAATAGCGACCGAGTTGATCAGCGTGATGTTCTTTTCGCTCTCGACCAGGACGGGCGTCTGTCCAGCGGGATTCAAATCGACGAATTCGTCGCGTCGTTCCCACGGATGCTCGCGCACCAGCTCATAGCCGATACCCTTTTCGCCCATCAGCAAACGGACTTTGCGCGAAAAGGGACAGAGCGGAAATTGATGGAGCAGCCACATGCCCTTCGCGATAGGGCAGCGGGGCGAGAATCGAAAGAGCGTTTAGGCGGGTTCCTTCACCCTCAGCATTGCCAGCGCCGCGAGCACCAAAGTCGCGCTTGCAAAGGCCATCGTCCAGATCGGCTCGGTCGGGAAATAAGCCTTCATAATCGACCCCATCACCGTCGCGACGAGCAACTGCGGCAGCACCACGAACACATTGAACAGCCCCATGTAAATGCCCAGCTTGCGCTGCGGCAGGCTCGATGCGAGAATCGCATATGGCATGGCAAGGATCGACGCCCAGGCAATGCCGATGCCGATTTCGCTGACCAGCAACAGGTGGGCATCACGAATGAAAAAGAAACTTGCATAACCCGCCGCCCCGCATAGCAGCCCGATCATGTGCGTCCGCACCTTGCCAATCCGAGCCGCCAGCCACGGCAGCAGACTGAGCGCCGCAATCGCCGCAACGCCGTTATAGGTTGCGAACAACGTATCGACCCAGTTGCCCGCTTCCTGAAACCGCGGGCTCGATGCGTCGGTAACGCCGAAGACATACTGCGCGACTATCGGTGTCGTGTTAATCCACATGATGAACAGCGCCGACCAGCTGAAAAACTGGACGAGAGCAAGGCGCTTCATGAGCGGCGGCATCCCTGAAAAATCGCCAACGATATGACCGAGCATGGAAGCATGGCGCCCCTGTTTTGCCATGTTGATCGCGATGATGCTGGCAACGCCATAGGCGATGAGCAGCCCGCCGAGCAGATATACCTCTTTCTCAAACCTGAACGCTGCAACTGTTCCCACAACCGCTGCACCCGCGCCAATCCACACCAGGCTGCTCGATGGCGTCCGCGCGGCCAGCATCCTCAGCGTTTCGCCCTGCTCTGCCGCCGACTGCGGCCCGTCGAACGCCGTCATTTCTT
>JAYUYR010000043.1:0-7578 GCA_043752405.1 Sphingomonas sp.
AATCGGAGGAAGACCATCGTTGCGATGGCCGCCAGCGCCAGAGTTGTCAGGATGAAATAAAGGTTCATCGCGTCGAGCACGTCGCTCGGCACCTGCCCCACAGCCGCTTTTTCCGGAAAGGCCGCCAGCGACAGCAGCAGCCCGGTAACCAGAATACCCAGCCCCGTGGCGGTTTTCTGCATGAACAATGTGCCTGCGAAAAACAGCCCTTCTTCACGGCGCCCGGTTTGCTCTTCGGACGCTTCGACGACATCGGACATCATCGATCCGCTGATGATCAGCGCCCCGATCCCGGCGGCGGTGCCAGTCGTGTTGAGGAGCAGGAAAATCGGCAACAGCATCGGCGATCCGGGTTCGGGGAACAGCCCGAGCAGGCGAAGCGTGTAGCTCGACACGACAAACAGGGCCGAAATGATCGACAGCAGCGCTGCCGCCCGGACTTTGCCCAGCGCGCGCGTCAACGGTGTCACGACGAAGAAGATTGCGACCATGCCGCCGAACAGCGCCACGGCATAAATGAGCAGCTGGTTGGAACTGAACTGCCAGACATAGTTGAGATTATATTGCGATATGGCAAAGCCGACGCCCTGATTGGTGTAGCCGAACACGCCCGCGATCATCAGAATGATGAAGGCCCGGTTCGACAGCGTCGTCCGCATCTCACCGACAATAACGGCAACCGGTTGTGGTTCGATCCGTTTGAGTGGCGGCTTGGCGAGCCGCCGGTGTGTACCAATTGCCGAAACAAGCACCGTCAACGCCATCACAACCGCACCGAACAGGCCATAAGCCTGAAACCCTGCGGCCGCCCCCGGGCCCGACATTTGCGTCAGAAACACCCCGTAAGCCAGCATCAGCATCGACAGCCCGCCAAGCCATCCGAACAGAAACCGATAGCGCAACACTGCTGTCCGCTCATGATAATCGAGCGTCATTTCAGGGGCCATGGCCAGCGAGGGGACTTCGTTGGTCGCGATCGCCGCGCGCGCAACGATTGCTGTGATGAGGAGCCATCCCATCACCATCGGCCCCGTCCCTTCGGGCGGATGCCAGAGCAGCAGCCAGCTGAGCGCGATCGGCAGTGCGGACGCATAAAGCCACGGGTGCCGTCGCCCCCAGCGCGTGTGCGTCCGGTCGCTCAGCACGCCAATCACCGGATCGATCATCGCGTCGAACACCAGCGCCAGCGCGATAACCAGCCCCACCGCGCCCGCAGGCAATCCCACGACCTGATTGTAATACAGAAGCAGGAAAGTCGAGAATCCGTTCTCTTTAATCCCATAGGCGATGGCACCGATGCCGTAAGCAATCTTGGTGCCGAACGGGACGTGGTCAGCCGGTCGTGCGGTCATGGACGAATCCCTCTCAGGCAATGCACGATGAGTGGCGTTTCGCTTGCGGTCAACTGCCGCTACGGAAATGGGGGCGGTGCAAATGTCGCTTGCCGTAAACGTAAGGCAGGCATAGCTTTGCGCTCAAATCAGGCATTTTGGAGAGAGTCGCATGTCCGATCTGGAAACCTTCCGCGCGGAAACCCGTGCCTGGCTCGAAGCCAACTGCCCACTCGAAATGCGCGAACCCGTGCGTGACGAAAGCGATGCTTGCTGGGGTGGCCGCAACCCGACGTATAAATCACCTGCGCAAAAGCAGTGGATGGACGTGATGGCCGCAAAAGGCTGGACAGTGCCTGACTGGCCCAAGGCTTATGGCGGTGCAGGCCTGACGCCCGAGCAAGCCAAGATCCTGCGGCAGGAAATGCAGTCGCTCAAATGCCGCTCGCCGCTGTCGAGCTTCGGCATCTGGATGCTCGGACCCGCCCTGCTCCAGTTCGGCACCGAAGAGCAAAAAGTTCATTATCTCAACCAGATCGCGCGCGGCGAAATCCGTTGGTGCCAGGGCTATTCGGAACCGGGTTCGGGGTCTGATCTCGTTTCGATGCAGACGTTCGGCGAAGATAGGGGCGACCATTGGGTCGTCAACGGTCAGAAAATCTGGACGAGCTATGCCGACAAGGCCGACTGGATTTTCTGCCTCGTCCGCACCGACAAGGCTAACAAGTATCAAGGCATCAGCTTCCTGCTGTTTGATATGAAGACGCCGGGCGTGACAACCAAACCGATCCTCTTGATCAGCGGCAACTCGCCTTTCTGCGAAACCTTCTTCGACAATGTCGTGGTGCCCAAGGACCAGATCGTCGGCGAGCTCAATCGCGGCTGGGACGTCGCCAAATATCTGCTCGGCCACGAACGCGAGATGATCTCGGGCGGTGGCCTTGGCACCGACATGATGTCGATCGGCACGCAATTCGCGCAGGTCGCGGGCGAGGAGCCGGTCCTGCGCGCCGACATGGCCGACTTCGATGTCGAAGTCATGGCCTTCCGCGCGATGAGCGAAAAGTTCGTCGACGAAATGAAAGCGGGCAAATCGCACCCTGCACAGCCTAACATGATGAAATATGTCGGCACCGAACTTAACAAGCGCCGCCACGAACTGATCATGGCGGCGGGCGGGTCCGACGCGCTCGAATGGGATTCGGAAAGCTCGCGCGGCGGTGCCAAAGCGCGCGGCTGGCTGCGAACCAAAGCCAACAGCATCGAGGGCGGCACTAGCGAAGTGATGCTCGGTGTTGTCGCCAAACGGATACTGGATTTGCCGGGGGCTTAAACGTTGCCATCGCCCCGCGAAGGCCTTCGCGGGAATGACGATGAAATATAGGATGATTTTGTATGCCCCTCTACCTTAACGAAGATCAGACCATGCTCCGCGATACGGCAAGACCGTTCATCGCCGACGCCGCCCCCGTCAAACATCTCCGGTCCTTGCGCGAAGACGCGACCGGCTTTTCGCGCGACCTGTGGAAGCAATTTGCGGAGATGGGCTTCACCGGCATCCTCGTCCCCGAAGCGCATGGCGGGATGGGCATGGGCCATGTCGAGGCTGGCATCGTGCTCGAGGAAATCGGCCGCAACCTCACGCCGTCGCCGTTTCTCACCACTGCTGTTACTGCGGTCGAAGCGCTCAAGGCCAGCGGCCGCCTGTCCGAAGAATGGCTCCCCAAAATCGCGAGCGGAGACGCCATCGTCGCGCTTGCCATCGACGAAGGCGCCAAGCACCGTCCCGAAGCCACCGCGCTGAAGGCCGAACGCTCGGGCAACGGCTTCAAACTGTCAGGCACCAAGTCCTTCGTTCTGAACGGCCATGTCGCCGACATGATGATCGTTGTCGCGCGCACCGCCAGCACAGCGGGCGACACCGACGGCCTCACGCTGTTCGCGGTGCCGAAGGACGCAGGCCAGACTGCCGACCCCCGCCGCCTCGTCGACTCGTCGCTTGCCAGTCATGTCACGTTCGATGGCGTCGACGTTGATGCCGATGCGGTGATCGGCGAGGTCGACGGCGGCTGGTCGGTCCTGACCAAATTGCTTGACGCGGGCCGTGTCGGCGCGGCTGCCGAGATGATCGGTGTCGGTTCAGCAGCGATGGACATGACCATCGATTATCTCAAGCAGCGCAAGCAGTTTGGCAAACTCATCGGCGAGTTTCAGGCGCTCCAGCACCGCGCCGCGCATTTATATGGCGAAATGGAAGTCGCGCGGGCCACGGTTCTCAAGGCCCAGCAACTGCTCGACTCGCAAGACCCGCGCGCCGAAGTCGCTGTTGCCGTCGCCAAGGCCAAGACCGGCAAGGCCGTCCGCCTGTCGGTCCAGGAAGGCGTCCAGATGCACGGCGGCATCGGCATGACCGATGAATATGACATCGGCCTGTTCATGAAGCGCGACCGCGCACTCGAAGAATTTTTCGGCGACGCCCGCTATCATGCCGAACGGGTGGCGCGGATGAGCGGATACTGATGCTCGACGCCGAAACCTTCGATGCGCTGATCGAAACCGTCGAGCGTTTCGTGACCGAACGCCTGCGCCCCGCCGAAGCCGAAGTGGCTGAAACCGACGATATCCCCGCAGCACTCGTCGCGGAGATGAAAGCACTCGGCCTGTTCGGCCTGTCGATCGACCCCGAATATGGCGGCCTTGGCCTCGACATGACGGAGGAAGTCAAAGTCGGCATGGCGCTCGGCAAGACGTCGCCCGCGATGCGCTCGACCTTCGGGACCAATGTCGGCATCGGCAGCCAAGGGCTCGTCATGGCGGGCACCCCCAACCAGAAAGCGAAATGGCTCCCCGGCATTGCCTCGGGCGATATCATCACCAGCTTTGCGCTGACCGAACCCGACGTCGGTTCCGACAGCGCCAACGTTAAAACCCGCGCTGTTCGCGATGGCAATCAGTGGCGCCTCACCGGCACCAAGCGTTACATCACCAACGCCGACCGCGCGCATCTGTTCACGGTCATGGCCCGCACCGGCGAGGCGGGCGCTAAAGGCGTGTCGGCGTTCCTCGTCCCTGCCGATTCGCCCGGCCTTCGCATCGGTGCGCCCGAAAAGAAAATGGGTCAGCAAGGCGCGCATGTCTGCGACGTGCATTTCGATGACGTGCCCGTGCCGCCCGAGAATATGCTGGGCGAAGAAGGCGAAGGCTTCAAGGTCGCGATGCGCGTGCTCGATCGCGGACGGCTGCACATCGCGGGCGTCTGCGTCGGTGCTGCCGAGCGGTTGATTGCCGACAGCGTTGCCTATGCCACCACCCGCATCCAGTTCGGCAAACCGATCGCCGAACACCAACTTATCCAGGCGATGATCGCCGACATGAAGACCGAATGCCTCGCGGCGAAAGCGCTGGTCCTGCAAACCGCCGCCGACAAGGACGAAGGCAAGAACGTGACAATGGAAGCTGCCGCCGCCAAATATTTCGCCTCTGAAATGGTCGGGCGCGTCGCCGACAAAGCCGTCCAGATTTTCGGCGGCGCGGGCTATATTGCCGATTACGGCATCGAACGCTTTTACCGCGACGTCCGCATTTTCCGCATTTACGAAGGCACCAGCCAAATCCAGCAGCTGATCATCGCGCGCGAAACAATCAAAAGGGGCGGATAACATGGACGCATCGAAACTCTTTCGGCTTGATGGCCGCGTCGCGCTTGTCACCGGCGGGTCGCGCAGCATCGGAAAATGGATCGCCGAAGGCTTCATCGCGCAAGGCGCCAAAGTCTACATCACCTCGCGCAAGGCCGATGTCTGTTTTGCCACTGCCGAAGAACTCGGTCCGAACTGCATCGCGCTGCCACAGGATGTGTCGACGGTTGCCGGGTGCAAGGCGCTTGCCGCGCAGTTCGCCGAGCATGAGAAGTCGCTCGACATCCTCGTCAACAATGCGGGCGCGGCGTGGGGCGCGCCATTCGAAACGTTCGACGAAAAGGGCTGGGACAAGGTCATGGATCTCAACGTCAAATCGCCCTTCTTCCTGACGCAGGCGCTGCACGAACATTTGAAAGCCGCCGCCCGCGCCGACCGCCCGTCAAAGGTCATCAACATCACCTCGATCGATGGCCAGCGGCTCAACCCGTGGGACACCTACAGCTACCAGACGTCGAAGGCCGCGCTGATCTACCTGACCAAGCGCATGGCGGCGCGCCTCGTGACCGATCATATCAACGTCACATCACTTGCGCCGGGCGCCTTCCCCTCTGACATGAACCGCGCCGCGCGCGATCATGGCGATGACGTGGCAAAGGGCATTCCGGCGGGCCGTATCGGCGAACCGGGAGATATGGCGGCCGCCGCGATCTACCTCGCCAGCCGTGCCGGTGATTATGTGGTCGGTGACACGCTTACGGTCGATGGCGGATTGGTCAACGCCGCGCTGGGCACGAGCATCGACGCCTGACCCGTCAGGCCACCAATACCGTTTGACGCCGCCGCCGCCGAAGCGCGACGCCTGCAACGCCAAACCCAGTGATCAGCATTGCCCAGCTGGCGGGCTCTGGAACCGCTGCCAACTGCCCGCGAATTTCGCCACGGGGCGCAAATGACGAATGAATATTAAGATAGACGCGCCCCGCCTGAAGACCGGTCAGCAGCGCGGCAAAGGCAGTTGCTGGGCTGCCGCCGTTATTCGTGATAAAACTCGCATTGAACGACGACGCAAGCGTCATATCAAATGTGCGATCGTAAATCCCGACGTAATGCCGAGCGGAAAACCGATGAATGACGGCGTTTGTGTTGCAACGCCGGCGTCCGCGCCCACCGTCGCACAACAATGGATGTGCGATGCCGTGGTATTTCCGGTCAGTCCCGAAAAATTCGAGATGAGACGCATCGTCTGCAGCGTCGTATCGACGGTGACCGTGGTGAAGCCAGTCCCACTGGTCGTCACGGGCGGATTTTCCTGGGCGCCGGTCAGGTTCCCCTCAAACATGAAAATGGCTGCACTGGCCGGAACCGCTGCCAGCAAAGCACAGGCGGCAATCGAAAAACGTAAAGCGGATCGAACCATCACACGTCTCCCTGCAAATAATCGTTGTAAACGACTCGTTAGGCATCAGGCTATGCCGATTTGCGCAGCGTAACAATGCTATGCCTGACGGTCGATCATCATCTTCAAATTGGCCGTTGCGATCGGTTTGGCACGATCCTCTTGCCATGCCGTGACCAGCACATTGGCGATCCGGCGACCGAGCCGGACAATCTGCGCTTCGGCATAGGTTTCGACCGGCGCGCCGCCGCGCAGAAAATCGACCGTGACCGTGACCGGTTTGATCTTGGCATCCTCGGGCAGGGCATCGAGCAGCGTCACCCACGCCGTATTCTCCAGCAGTCCCGAAATCGCGCCGCCATGCAGGAAACCGGGGCGGCCCGTCAGGCCGTCGGCAAACGGCATCGCCACACGCGCGCCGTCGCGGCGCAGGCCGAGCATAACGGCATAGGGCGAAGAAAACTCAGTCAACGGCGGTGAACATGAATGTGCCCGCGACATGCGCCACCGGGTGCGCAGGATCGCCGTCATGCGCTTCGCCGCGCACGAATGCCATTCGACGCGTCAGCTTGTAACATTCGCCGCGCCCAATCACGGTTTTGCCGGGCTCAGCGGGGCGCAGATAGTCGATGCGCAGATCGACCGTCGCCTGCGGCCGGAATTCTCCCGACTTCAGCCAGCACGAAATGCTCGTCGCCATGTCCATCAGCGTGATGATCGGCCCGGATGCCAGCACACCCGTCGCCGGATCGCCGATCAGGTCTTCGCGATAGGGCAGCGCCAGTTCGGTCCAGTCGGGGCCGTGCGCATGATAGTTGACGCCCAGCATCCCGTTATGCCCCGCGCGGCTCATGGCCGAAATAAACCGGACGACATCGAAATCGCTCATCCCTCCCATAAGCACGGGTTTACGTTTGCGTAAAGCCGCGTAAGGTTGCGGGCAGGAGAGATAAAGATGCACCCCTATCGCCACGCCGCCGCGACGCCAGACAAAGCGGCGGTCATCGTTGCCGAAACCGGCGAGGTCACGACCTATGCCGACCTTGATGCTGCATCGAACCGAGCGGCGCAATTCTTCCGGTCGCACGGGTTGGCAACGGGTGATACGGTCGCATTTCTTTGCGAGAACACGCCCGACTATTTCGCTCTCGCTTGGGGCGCGCAACGCAGTGGGCTGCGGTTCGTGTGCATCTCGACAAAACTGACGGCG
>JAYUYR010000044.1:0-7561 GCA_043752405.1 Sphingomonas sp.
TTGATAAACCCCTCCGCGCCCGCGACGATCATCGCGCCGACCGAGTTTGTGCCCTGAATATGGCTGTTGTCATATACTTCGATGCGCTTTGGCGGCCCCTCCAGTTCGAAGAGCTCGGCCACATCGCGCAGCAACTTTCCCTGCGTCGTCGATTCAGCAGCGCGACGGTCGAGCGCTTCCTCCGCATTGCGCGTTGCTTGTTTGACCAGGCGAACGCGGTCACCGCGCTGTGGCATCGTGATGCTGACTTTATGACACGATCGTTCCGACAGCCCTTCCTCTAGCAACGCAGCCTCGTTCAGCACCCGATCAAGCAAAATTGTCTTGGGCGGCGGCACATCCTCGTAAAATTGCATCAGAAAGCTGCTGAGCACTTCGTCTTCGGGAACGTCTGCCGTGTGCGCCGGAAAGAACGCCCGATGCCCCCAGTTTGCGCCGCCACGGATGAAAAACGCCTGGATGCACGTCACGCCATTTTTGCACGCCAGTGCGATAATGTCCGCATCGCCCACGCCGTCGGCATTGATCGCCTGCGTCCCCTGAATATAGGTCAGCGCCCGTAACCGGTCGCGGAATACGGCGGCGCGTTCAAAATCCATTGCCGCCGACGCGCCTTCCATCGCCGCGCCGAGCTTGGCCTGAACCTGCGTCGATTTGCCGCCCAGAAACGCTTTGGCATCACCGACGAGCTCTGCATACTCCGCGGTATCGATCCGCCCTACACATGGCGCCGAGCACCGCTTGATCTGATACAGCAGGCAAGGCCGGTCACGGTTTTTGAAAAAACCGTCGTTGCAGCTGCGCAGAAGGAACAGTTTTTGCAGCGCATTCAACGTCATGTTGACCGACCCCGCACTCGCAAACGGCCCATAATAATCGCCCTTCGCCCGCCGCGCGCCGCGATGTTTCTGGATACGCGGAAACTGGTGGTCGGATCGCAGGAGGATGAATGGAAATGACTTATCGTCCCGCAGCAAGACGTTATAAGCCGGGCGGTATCGCTTGATCAGCTGCGCTTCGAGCAACAGCGCTTCGGCTTCATTGTTGGTCGTGACGATCAGCATCGACCGCGTTTGCGCGACCATCCGCTGCAACCGCCGGGGCAGTGCCGCCACCTGCGTATAATTCGCCACACGGTTTTTCAGCGAACGTGCTTTGCCCACGTAAAGCGTGTCGCTGCGCGCATCCAGCATCCGATAAACACCGGGGCGGGTCGGCAAAGTTGCCAACACATTGCGGATCGCGGCGACACCAGCGTCAAGATCGGGTGCCTCGGCTCCCTTGACCGTATAGGTTGCAGCGTCTTCGTTGAACCGATCAGGAGATTGGGGAGACGACATCAGAGAGCATTTAGGGGGTCAAACCCCCGCCGTCACCCCGCGCTACTTGAGCGGCGCGAGATCGGTGGCCAGCTTCGCAATTGCCGCGTCGGTGATCTTGTCAGCGGCCATGGGCTGCAGTTGCTTGATCGTCATGTTCTTGAACTGCTCATACATGGAATGCGTCGTCACGCCCGGGAAATTCGCGTCCAATGCCGCCTTGGCAACGGGATCGGCGGCGAGTGCTTCGATCGGACTGTCGATCGACAGTTTGGCAACCGCCACAACCGGTGCAGGGGCGGGTGCAGGTGCAACAGGCGCGGTATTCGCAAAGGTCGGTACGGCAACACTAAGTGCGACAAGAACAGCAACTAACTTCATCTAAATATCCTCTTGATTGATCGATTCCGGGCAGTAGCGCAGCTTTAAGACCGACAAAAGTCAGTTCAGCCGGGAGATTGCACCATCGACAAGGCTGCGGTCCGACGCGGCATCATGCGTCTGCGCAATCACCTGCGCTGCGACGCTTGCCGCAACGCTTGCCGCTTTCGCGCGGACATCGGCAATTGCGCTGCGCTCGGCTGCGACGATCTTATCTTCGGCCATTTTGGCGCGACGTGCGGTCAGGTTGACAGCATGCGCCTTTGCTTCGTTCAGCAACGTCATGGCTTCGGATTCAGCATGCGCAATGATCGCGGCGGCATCGCCCGCGCTGACCAATGTCTGTGCCTGCGCCTTGGCAAGCAGCGCTTCGGCTTCTGCACGAATGGACTTGGCTTCGTCCAGCGTCCGCTTGGTCTCGGCAATTCGGACGTCCAGCGCATCGGTGATCTTCTTCGGTGCCTTAGCCACGAAAATCGCAAGCAGAATGAAAATCGTTAGGCCGGCATAAACCCAGAATTCGGGACTTGACGGGTTGTAAGCCGATAGTTCGACCCCGCCATGCGCTTCGGTTGTTGCGCTGGTTTCTTTAGCCATGATCTAAGCCGCCATCATCGTTTTGGCCGCATCGACAACCAGTGCCGCAGCGGGTCGCTTACCCGTCAGACGCTCGACGATATCTGCCGCTGCATCAGTCGCAACGCCTTCGATTTCGCCAAGTGCTTTGTCACGCGCCAATGACAAAGCGGCATCGGCTGCCGCAGCCTTTTCCGCCAGCACGACATTACCCGCTGCAACCGCGCTCTCGACGCTCGCCGCAGCCTTGGCCTTCGCCTCAGCAATCGCTGCGCGCGCAGACGCGTGCGCATCGGCAATCCCGGCAGCATAGGTTGCCGTCATAGCGTCCGCGTCAGCCTTGGACCGTTCGGCCGTCGACAGATCGCCCGCCACCTGATCTTCACGCGCCGTCATCGTCTTGCCCAATTTGGGCAGAGTCAGCCGAACGATTCCGAAATACAGGATCGCAAAGAAAATCGTCAGCCAGACCAGCTGCGGAACGAAATTATCGAGGTTGAACTGGGGCATCGTATCTTACGAAAACGCGAGCGCCAGCGCCACGACGGCCGCGATCAGGCCGAGCGCTTCGGTCACGGCGAAACCGAAAATCAGGCGTCCACCCATTTTCGCGTCAGCTTCGGGATTGCGCAGTGCGCCGTTAAGATACTGGCCGAAAATTGAGCCCACGCCGATGGCGGCCAAACCCGCACCAATTGCTGCCAGACCTGCACCGATAACTTTTGCCGAACCGAGATCCATGATAAATTCCTTCTTCGTAACTTAGTGGAGATTGATCGCGTCGTTCAGATAGATCGACGCGAGGAGAGCGAAAACGTAGGCCTGAACAACCGCGATAAGCACTTCTAGCGCCGAAAGTGCGACGTTCACGGCCAACGGCAATATGCCAAAGACATAGGGCAGCGCACCGAACGAACCCAGCGTAACCACGAACGTTCCGAACACTTTCAGCAAGACGTGCCCCGCCGTCATGTTGGCAAACAACCGGATGGCAAGCGTGAAGGGACGGCTAAGAAAGCTCAGAAACTCAATGCAGGCCACAAAAACAGCGAGCGGAAAGAATGTGTTCTTCGGCCAGAACAGGCTGAAAAAATGCAAGCCATGTTTGGCAAAGCCGACGACGCAAACCAGCACAAAAACCAACACTGCAAGCCCGAGTGTCACAGCAATATGGCTTGTCGGCGTAAAGGCACCGACCCACGGGATCAGACCAAGTAAGTTGCAGGCGAGCACAAAGATAAAGACCGAGAAAATCAGCGGTACAAAGCGCTTGCCTTCGGGCCCGACATTTTCGTCAAGCATTTTTCGGACGAAATCATAAAGATATTCGACCGCTGCCTGCGCGCGGTTAGGGACCAATTGCGGCTTGGCAGTGCCGATGAACAGGAACGCCGCAATACCGAGCAGCGCAATCATCATCCACAGCGACGAATTGGTGAACGAAACGTCGTAGCCCATCGCTTCCATAGGATGGATCTTGACGATCTCGAACTGTTCCATTGGGTTGGCCATCGGATCTCTCTTAACTTTTCGGATCGGCGTCGAACTGCTTCGACGTTGTCAGCGCCCGGCGCGTGCCCGCAGCGAAGCCCAGCAGCAACAAGACGATCATCGCCCACGGTGCCGTTCCTGCAAACCGGTCGATCATCCAGCCGATGAATGCCGAAACCAGCACGGCCCCGACAAATTCAACGCCGACTGCCCAGCCGCGCCCTTCGGCTCGTGCATCGGCTGTCGATGGACGCACCGATGCCGCTTTTGCCGCCGCAATGCGGGCGTCAAGCGCGTCCTGTTCGGTATTGCGGTCGTCGGCCAAGCCAGCGTGCCTTCATAGAGCAGATAAAGAAACACCGCCCAGCCCCGGATCAAGTCCGGGGTCGGCGGCTTCATCGGCCATTTAGAAAAGCGGCGTCGCCAAGTCAACCGTTGTGCGGTGCGGCAACGCAGCGCTTAGCTTGCGCAATAATCGGGCAGATCGATTGGTGCGCTCCCGTTGCGGACGCGCCAGACGCCATCACGCAGTTGATAAGCCTCACCCGCCCCGACGCGGTTAGCCAGTGTCTTGCAACCGACTGCGGCTGCAACATCCTTGACGGTCACGCCGCGTTGTTCGGCAAGCTGCGTATAGCCTGCGCGACGCTTTATGTTGATCGCTTCGATCTCGGACCTGATGGAGGCGGACACGCTGCTGCGGACACCGAGATACCCATCGGCCTGCTCGCCGACCGTTCCTGCGTCGATGGCAGCCGCGACGGCACCGGCCTGCGCACGTGCAATCGATACGGCCCCTGCCGCAATGGAAAGCCCAATAGCAGCGGCAGCGATGAGTTTGGCGCGATAGGTCATTTCGGAAACAACTCCGGGTTACTTGTGATGAAGTCGTCGGCGTCCTTTTGGAGCTTCACGATAACTTCCTGTTTGATATTGACGTTCAGGTTTATTTCGATGGGCTTGTCGGGTGCTTTGATATTGATGCACCCCGCCGTACCGAGCGCGATAAGAAGAGCGGCCTTTTTCATAACCGCCCGCCTCGCATCGCTAGTCCCAATTGTTAATGTCATGCTCTTCATGGCTTGGTCTCGCTTTCCGGAGGCTGAACGGGAGGTTTGCGCATTTCAGGAAGTGTGCGCTGAAGAAGCGAACTTGGATCCTGAAACGTCCGCGCGGTATTGAGCAGGCTGCGGAACGGTGCCGTCACCTTGATGTTGAAGACGAACGGCAAACCGATAAACTGCCGCGCAATAAAGCTCTTCGGCGGTGACAAGGGCGCTTCGTTGATCCCGTCGAAATTGATCTGCGAGATGATTTCGCCGTCCAGCGGACCGTTTAGGGTTATCGTCAAGTTATTATAACGGATCGATTTTAGCGCGTCGAACGCCAGTTTGGCGTAAACATTCATCTGCGCATTCGACACCTCGCCGACATAAGCAAGGGTGCCGCCACCCCGCCGGACAACAAGCCGCCCGCCTTCGATCCGTCCGCCGTTCACATTGAAATACATCGGTATGATGCCGTCGAATATGCCCGTTGCGGCGAGATTTTCGAACTCGAGTTGCTGGATGAATTTCGCCGCATCGAGGCCGACAACACGGAAAGTGAGTTTGCGCTCGCGTTCCTGGCCCATGTCGATAATCGTCGGATCGAGCAGCAGGTCACCACCGGCAAAGGGCCAAAACCCGCTTTCCACCGCAATCCGCTGTTCGGGCAGGAGGCGGTAGGTGATCACGCCATTAGTCACCAAAGTGCCCGGATTGATGCTGGCAATCGTGACGCGCTGTCCCGACGGCGTTGCCAGTGCGAGCAGATCATCGAAGACAATCTCGCCCTTCAATGCCGTTACCGGGCCGAACGCCGCCGCGAAATTCATGTTCTCCGTCGCGAATCGCCCGGTGCTTGTTACCCCCTTCGGGGTCCAGCGAATGTTGCCGCGTCCCGATACGCTGCCTTCGACATTGGCGATGACGCCCAGGGTCAGCCGCGTCAGCGCTTCGGGCTGGATACTCCTGCTGAATTGCAGGTCGGCAACGGTGAGCGATGCACCCCCCGTGCCGGCCCCGAGATTATGGGCAATGACCACTTTTGTCACTTCGGTGTTGGATGACGGCGCACGCAACGTTGCGGTCGCATCGATCCGGCCATTAACCAGTTTCAGTGCGGCATCCTCGCTCACCAAAGGATTGAAGCGGCCGGGAACCATGTAATCGGACACCCTGATGCGACCGCCCAGTGCAAGCGCGCCATTGCGCAGCGTCCAGTCGCCTGCGCCCTGATCGATCGACAGCGGAACATTGCCGATCTTGCCCGATGTCCCCGCAAAGCGTCCCTGAATAGCGCCGTTGACCCATGCGCCGCTGAGCGTGCCAATATCGAGACGCGAAAGCCGGTCCGACTGCCCGAGCAAAGCCGACAGCTTGTCCACCGAAAAACCGCCATTGCCGAGCATCACACGGGCATTGCCTGCCGCCAGATTGACCGGCGTCCCGCCAAGCCGCCCGGTCAGACGCGGCGCGTTCACAATCGCACCGCCGCTGACCCGGCCATTGACGACGCGGAACAACGCTCCGCCATCGACGGGACAAAGCCGCAACGACGCCGGACTTAACGTCAGCCCGGATATCGAGAGCATCCGGAAAGTAAGCGGCGCGCAGCCATTATTGACGATGACGCCGCCATTGGCAGCAATCGTCGCATTGACCGGCACCCGCAACGCTTCGACCCGCCCCCCACTCAAGGGGCCATCGATTGACGCGACGGTCTCGAAACGCATTGCGCCCGACGGGTTGGCGGCAAACCGGACTGGCTCAAGTGCTACCCGACTACCGCCACCGGCAAATAAGCCGACCCGCGCGATACCCACCGTCATCCCGTCAACACGGCGCTGCAATGTCGATTGGACGGTGGGAAATCCGCCGCCCGAAAGCTGGATATTCGTGTCGGCAACAAATCCCGCCGCGCCAAACCGGAGTCCGCCGCCACCGGTTGCGCCCAGAATTGCGCCGTTTGCCCCCGTCGCCGTAAGTTGCGCAACGGTCGCGCTCCCTTGCGCAAACAGAACATCGGCATTGACGGCCAGACCTGCGGCAGCGCCACGCACGGATTTGGTAAGCTGGGCAATCAGCGGCCCAACCGGCGTACCCACCGCGCTTTGCGCCGCACTCTCGATCCGTCGCACGAACCCCGCATCGGGTATCAATCGGGCAACCTGCACCTGACCGTTTGCGGTTCCTCCGCGCGCGGTCCCGAACTGGCCTTTGACCGCCAGTCCGGCCATGCGCGTCGCACCCGCCCTGCCCGCCGCCGCCGACAGTGCCGCTGTACCGCGCGTATTTTTGGCATTGCCCTCGAATGCCACCCGCCCATTCACATCGGCAAGCAATATGCTCGCGTTCTGCACGCCCTGCGCCTGCACCACGGCGCTGCCCCGCCAACGGTCGAGGGCCGCGTTCAGCGCGCCATCGAACGCTACGTTCGACCGGGCGAATGCCATATCGGCGCACCGCACATCGTCCGCACGAATCGGACCTTTCATGAACGGTTCGCGGTTGCGAACGACAATGTCGACAAAGGCTGTCACGCGGTTGGCGTTGCATCCCGACAATCTGAGCAACGGCGCAATCGCCGCGACCTTCCCGGCAAAACCATTTGCCAGATTGCCTTTGCCATCGACTCGCGCCCCGATGCGTCCCCAGGGGCTATCGATCCACAGCCGTGCATCGGTCACGTCGATGTCGAGATCGGGCAACGCAAACGGCGTCTTGCCATCGCTTTTGGGCAGCAGCTTGTCG
>JAYUYR010000045.1:0-2940 GCA_043752405.1 Sphingomonas sp.
GGATGGTCGCGGGCATCGTGGCCTTGATGCTGTCCTGCAGAGCACCGATGCCGCCGTCGATCAGGTCGGCGGGGACCTGGGCAAGGCTGAAAACCGCCTGAAACATGGTGAACAGGACGAGCGCGAGGATGATCGGGCCGAAAACGGGGTGGAGCGCCACGCGATCGATGCTTTCGGTCCAGCGCCGCGCGGGGCTGGTCTCGACCGTCACCGAGCGCGCAATGCGGCGGGCATGGCGCTGGCGCTCGACAAGTGTGGGCTCGGAGAGGATGATACCGGCTTCCGACTGGTCAAGACCGTCCGTGACCAGCAGATCGAGCGCGGCACGCAACTCGTCGAGACCGCGCTTGCGCACTGCCACTGTCGGGATGACGGGGACGCCTAGCGTCTGGGCCAAGGCCGCAACATCAATGGTCAGACCGTCGCGGACCGCAAGATCGAACATATTGAGCGCGACCACGGTGGGCCGCCCGAGCGCGATCAGTTCCATTGCAAACCGCAAATGATTGTCGAGGTTCGAGGCATCGACGACGATGATCAATGCCGACGGGACACGCTCGCCGGCTTGCGTGCCCATGATGACGTCGCGGGTGACGCGCTCGTCAGGGCTTGAGGGGGTGAGGCTGTAGGTGCCGGGCAGGTCGACGAGTTCGAGCGGGCGACCATCGCTAAACGACCAGCGCCCCGCGTGACGCTCGACTGTGACGCCGGGATAGTTCCCGACTTTCTGCCGCGCACCGGTCAGCGCGTTGAACAGGGCGGACTTGCCCGCATTCGGGTTTCCGACAAGGGCAATCATCGGCATTGTCGTGATGGCGGCGGGCGCGTTCACAAGACCGGATCGACCTCAATCGCACTGGCATGTGCCCGACGAATGGCGACGGTCATCCGTCCAATGCGTACCGCCAGCGGGTCGCGCGTCACGAACCCCGCCCCGTGCAGCGGTTCTACCGCGACGCCCTCGTCAAAACCAAGCTCGCGCAAGCGCCGCCCATCGCGTTCAGACAGCGCAGTCCAGTCGATCGCGCTAATCGTTGCTTCGTGCAGGAAGGGAAGGTCGGAAAGCGTCATTGCGAGCGATTATCATTAGCGGGCAGGATGCGCCAGTGTGTTGGTGCAATTTACAGTGGCAGGACATCCCTGCTTTTGATATTATGCGCACATGGCCGATTTTGCTCCCCCTGATCGATTCAAGATCGCGGATACCGACGAACCTTATGAGGCGGGCTATCACGAGTGGAAGCGCGCCAAAATCCTGCTTGCCTTAGAAGAATCGCGCGATGTTGAAAAGCTGATGACGGCCGAAGAAGTGTGGAAGAAGCTCGGCTTTGAGGATTAGGTTCAGCGATCGCGCGATTGTCGAGATTGAAGAGATACGAGCATGGCTATCTGATATGGCAGCGCGACGGGCGACCGGATTATCGCGAGAATTAGGCAAACCATTGCGATGTTCGAATTGTTTCCAATGCTCGGTCACGAAGGCGCGGTTGAAGGAACGCGCGAATTCAAAGTAACCGGACTGCCGTATTTGGTCGTTTATCAGATCGCTACAGCGACTAACATTGTGGTCGTGTCTATTATACACACGCGCCGCAATTACCCTTGATCGCTACACCGCCGGATAGCGCAATCGCCCGAGAAAGCGCGCCAAACTAAGCCGTTCGGGCGCGCTGTGCGAGAAGCGGCCTTTGAACTTTTCAAAGCGCATGATGCCATCGATACGGCGGGACAGGAAGGCGCGGGTGTCGGCATATCCTTCGCTCTCGTCGTCCATCATGGCCATGATTGTCGCCATGTAGACGCCGCTGAGGATGGCGCGTTTCGAATAATGGTTGAAATCGGTCGCGGTGTCGCCGGCCGCGTGCCACATCGCGTCCGCAGCCCGCCAGCCGAGCTTGGCGGCACGGGGCAAATTCTGCGGCAGCGCGAGGACAGCCAGTGCGCGGCGAAGAGCCTCGATCTCGGCGCCGACGACATCGATCCGCGCCTCGACAAGCGCGGCAATCTTTGCGCGGATTTTCATTGTGCCAAGCTTTTCGGGCGGGAGCGCGGCCAGCATTGCCGCGTCGATATGCGCGAACCAGGCGTCGATCATGTCCATCGCCCCGCCGGGAAAGGCGAGCGCGGCCACGTCGGGATTGATGCCCGTCACGTCCGCCGCCAGCGCCAGCGCTTCGGGTGTCCATCCGTCGAACGCCGCATGGTGCGGCAATTCGCGCGCGAGCATGATGCGCATTTCATCGAGCGTGGGGTCGGACAATATGCTCTCCATCGGGCGCGCTCCATTGGGTGACAGTGTACAAATGGGCTGCTAAGCGCCAAACATCAATCGTTCAGGGGTGTCGCTATGGCAAAGTTTTTAGGAAATCTGGGGAATGTGCTCCTCGTTGGGTTCACATTGCTTGTGATCGTGATTTTCGCGTTCCACGGCGGGACCGATGCACCGGTTTATCTGAATTGGCTTTTCCGCTTCCTGCATGTCCTGTTCGGGATCATGTGGATTGGCCTGCTTTATTATTTCAACTTCGTCCAGATCCCGACCATGCCCAGTGTCCCTGCCGAACTAAAGCCCGCCGTGGGCAAATTTATCGCGCCCGCAGCGTTGTTCTGGTTCCGCTGGGCCGCGTTGCTCACCGTGTTGATGGGCCTGGTCATTGCGAGCCACCCGCCGCAGGGGCTTTCGACCTATCTCATCCCGGCGCTGACCTTTCAGTCACCATATTCGATGATCGGTCTGGGCATGTGGCTTGGCCTGATCATGGCGTTCAACGTCTGGTTCATCATTTGGCCCAACCAGAAAAAAGCGCTGGGCATTGTCGAAGCCGATGTCGACACCAAGGCAAAGTCGGCAACGACCGCAATGATGTTCAGCCGGATCAACACGGCACTGTCGATCCCGATGCTCTACACGATGGTGACGCAGCAGGCCGGTCTGGTCGG
>JAYUYR010000046.1:0-7519 GCA_043752405.1 Sphingomonas sp.
TGCTCTACCAACTGAGCTACGGGCCCCATTTCCGAGAGCGCGTCCCCTATGCGCGGGGGCGCTTGCGGTCAAGCCGTGCCAGCAATTGCCGCGCGGACATATGCGTCACCGGGTCACGCCAGTCGGGTGTGATTTCGCACAACGGCGCAAGGACGAAGCGGCGATTGCGAAATTCGACGTGGGGAATCCTTAGGCCTTGTGAAGCCCAGATACCCTCGCTCCACGCGATAATGTCGAGATCAAGCGGTCGATCCCCCCAGCGACGACCGTGGCGACGGCCGTAGGATCGTTCGATAAGCTTTAGTTCAACGAGGAACTCCCGCGGCAAAAGGTCGCTTTGTATGACCGCGACAGCATTAGCATACCGCCGTGTGCCGGGACCGACAGGGCGGCTTGAGTGGATGCGCGAATGTCCCAAAATCCTTCCCACTTCCTTCGTGCCTTCGTGCCTTCGTGTGAAACCCACTTCTTCCTTTCTTAATGACGATGAAGAAGAAGTAATTGCCTTACGCGAAGGCACGAAGGCACGAAGAAGCGCGCCTAATGTAGCCTTCGGCGATCCGCAGCGCGTGCGCTGGTTGCTGCCGATGCCGATGAGATAGGTTGATGTGCCCACCTCCGCGCCCTAACGCGCAAGCATGTTTCCGGTAAGCCCCATTCCCCAAACCGAGCCACCTCGCGACTGTCCGTTGTGCCCGCGACTCGTTGCCTATCGCCATGCCTGTCAGGCTGAATATCCGACATGGTGGAACGCGCCGGTTCAGGCGTTCGGCGATCCCGACGCTTGGCTCGCCATTGTCGGGCTGGCTCCCGGCAAACACGGTGCAAACCGGACGGGGCGGCCGTTTACGGGCGATCATGCCGGAATGCTGTTGTTCGAAACGCTCGAAAAGTTCGGGCTGACGACGGGGGTTTACGATGCGCGGATCGACGACGGCTTCGCGCTGAAGGACGCGATCATTATCAATGCGGTCAAATGCCTGCCGCCCGAAAACAAGCCGACGCCTGAAGAAATCCGCACCTGTCGCACCTTCCTCGACGCTCAGCTCGGCATGTTGCCCAATGTCCGTGTCGTCGTTGCGCTCGGCGCGATCGCGCACCAGTCGGCAGTCAAAGTGCTGGGCGGGCGGCTCCCCAAGGCCAAGTTCGGGCACCTGAACGAACACCGCATGCCCGATGGCCGCGTGCTGATCGACAGCTATCACTGCTCACGGTACAATCAGAACACGGGCCGCCTGACGCGCGAGATGTTCGAGGCGGTGTTTGAGAGGGCGGTGGAGATTTCAAAAACGATAGTGGAAACGAATTTAATGCAAGATTCAAAGCACTAATAATGTTTTCCAAACACAAGTTCAAAAATGTGTCAAAATTTAATATCAATCAGCGCATAAAATTAGTGGACAAAATGTTCACAGTTAGCGAACTTGCAAAAGAGCTAAGGGAAAGAGCCGGGTCGAAGCCCTTGTGGAAGGGGCCTCGCGCTTTCGAGAGCAAGTCTCTTTCTCTTCGCCGCAACATATCGATTTGAACGCGATAGCTACGCTGGGGGTATCACAAGCCCCAGTCACTCCTCATAGTGGCCAAATCCGAAATAAGCGCAAGACGGTAAATGACTTTTTTACGACTCGTTTCGTCGCTAATTTGATTCGGTTCAACGCACCTTCGCCGCGATTTATGCTGCAAAACTGCAAATTTCTTACGGCGCAAGGGAACGAGAACAGAACAAGAAAATAAACTCAAATATCCTCTACTAACCGCCCATAAAGCTCTGGCCGCCGGTCCCTGAAAAATCCGAAAGCCGCTCGATTCTTCGCGGCTTCGGCCAGATCGAACGTCGCGACCAAGACCCCGCTCTCCCCCGCGCCAAATTTCCCTACAAAATCCCCCCGCTCGTTGGCGATGAAACTGTGGCCGTAGAAGGTCTGGCCCCCCTCCGGCCCGATGCGGTTGCTCGCCACCACCGGCACCACGTTCGACACCGCATGGCCGATCATCGCGCGCCGCCACAGCCGGCTCGTGTCCAAATCCTCCGCCTCGGGCTCGTCGCCGATTGCCGTCGGGAACATGAGGATGTCCGCGCCCATCAGCATCAGCGCCCGCGCGGTTTCGGGATACCATTGGTCCCAGCAGATGCCGATGCCGACGCGGCCATATTTGGTGTCCCATACCTTGAACCCCGTATTGCCGGGGCGGAAATAGAATTTCTCGCTATAGCCGGGGCCATCGGGGATGTGGCTCTTGCGATAAACGCCCATGATCGTGCCCGCATCGTCGATCATCGCCAGGCTGTTGTAATAATGCTGCCCGTCGCGTTCGAAGAAGCTCGTCGGGATGTAGACTTGCAGCTCGGCGGCTAGCGCCTGCATTGCGATGACGCTCGGATGCTCGGCCATGGGCTTGGCGGTCTCGAACCAGCAAAGCTCCTGCCTTTGGCAGAAATACGGCCCCTCAAACAATTCGGGCGGCAGGATGATCTTCGCGCCAAGCTGCGCCGCCTCGCGGACATGCGCTTCGACCGTGGCAAGGTTCACCGCAAGCGGCCCGGGCAGCGCGCACTGGATGGCGGCAACGGTGATGGTTTGGGTCAAGTGTCAATCCTAAGGCCGAAACGCGCAGCAATCGCTATCATCAGCAGGTAAAGCACCACTGTTATCGCGCAACCAATGCCGAGCGCGGGCCAGAACGCGATGCCACGCCGCAGTAGCGCGGGAATGATCAGGAACATCGGCATTGACGGCAGGAAGAACCAGAAGGTGCCACCCACGTAATTCGCCATCGCTTCGCTTGTTGCCCCGTCGCGCCACAGCCAGATCATGCTGAGCACCGAGACGAGCGGGAGCGACACAATCAGCGATCCAAGTGCCGGTTGCCGCCGTGCAATGGTCGCCGCGATTGCGACCAGCAGGCCGGATATCAGTGCCTTTGACCAAAAAGCGATCACAGCGCAGGCACCTGTTGCGAGATGCAATGGAAACTGCCCCCGCCGGTCAGGATGTGATCGGTGGGCAACCCGACAACCTCGCGATCCGGAAACAAGGCCGCAATCGTCTTGACGGCCAAGTCATCATTCGCGACCCCATGCGTCGGCACCACCACCGTGGCATTGCCGATGTAGAAATTCATATAACTCGCCGCCGCGACTTCGCTGTCTATCTCGATCCGACCGGGCGAAGGCAGAGGCACTATGTCCACACCAAATGCCTTCGCCCGTGCCCACGCATCGCCATAAATGTCAGCGTTCGGGTCGTCCGGTCCCTCAGGCTCGGGCAGCGCCAGCACGCCGGGTGCCACGAACCGCGCGAGATTGTCGACATGCCCGTCAGTGTGATCGCCCGCCAGTCCGTCGCCCAGCCACAACACGCGCGTAATGCCGAGGTCGAGCGACAGTTGCGCTTCGATGTCGCGCTGCGTCAGATTAGGATTGCGATTGGGATTGAGCAGGCACTGCTCGGTCGTGACCAGCAGCCCCGCACCGTCGACATCAATCGCACCCCCTTCGAGGATCATGCTACGCGGCTGGTGGTTCAGCCGCGCCGCCGTGCACAACATCCCCGCCAGCGCATCGTCGAGGGGTGAGAGATATTTCCCGCCCCAGCCATTGCCCCGATAATCAATCGCAACGAGCGCATCATCCTCGCGCACGATGATCGGCCCGGTATCACGCAGCCAGATGTCAAAAAACGGGATCAGCATGATCTCGGCACCCGTCTTCAACGCCACCGCGCGGTCGGCGGCGGCCTCATTCGCGCAGACGAGGCGCACGACTTCGCCCTTGCCCCCGGCGCGCACCGCCCGAGCAAACGCCGCCACCTGCTCCTGCGCCGGTTCCAGATCCTCCAGCCACAATTCGGGTGCACTTGGAAAGCCGATCCACACCGCGCTATGCGAGGACCATTCGGCGGGGAAGTACGGCATTATTTCCCTGCACGATCCTTGTCGCGCGCCGCGCGGAACTCCGCCGTCGGTGCCCAGTTGGGCCAGCTGCTGCCCTGCGCCAGTTCGCGGCCGATGCCATAGTACATTGTCAAATCCTGCACCGCGCCGTCCCAGTTCCAGTCTGCGCGATATTCGTCCTGCGGCTTATGATAGCGGTTGACGACATAATCATCCGCCGCCGCCTTGCCTGCCGCTTTGCCGCCGACGACCAGATCCTCGCCGCCCGACGCATACATCATCGGGACACCCAATCGCGCGAAACTAAAATGGTCCGAGCGGTAATAGTACCCTTTTTCCGGATCGGGATCGAGCGCGACCACGCGATTGCCCGCTTTGGTATAACGCGCAACATAGTCGTCAAGATCGGACAGGCCCGGCCCGACGACGACCACATCCCGGGTCGCGCCCACGACATTCAGCCCGTCCATATTCACCCCGCCAACCGTCTGGCTCAGCGGATAGACCGGATTTTCCGCATAATATTTGGAACCGAGCAACCCCGATTCCTCCGCCGTCACTGCCAGGAAAATCTGGCTGCGCGCCGTCCGTGTTGCCTTGCCCGCCATTTCGGCCAGCGCAATCAGTCCCGCCGTGCCGCTGGCGTTGTCGACCGCACCGTTGCAGATGCCGTCGCCCTTGACTGGCAGGCACCGCCCCAGATGGTCCCAATGCGCGGAATAAAGCACATGCTCGTTCGGCGCTTTGCGCCCGCGCAGCACGCCGATGACATTCTTCGACATTTGCCGGCGGATGGTGTTGTCCATCGACAGTGACAGGGCCATGCCCAGCGGCACGGCCTTGAACCCCGCAACCTTCGCTGCTGCGTTCATCGCATCGAAGCTCTGTCCGCTTGCAGCAAACAGGCGCGTCGCCGCATCCTTTGTCATCCAGCCGATCGCCGCGCTGTCGCCCATATGATTGTCGGCAGCATCAAGGCCAAGGCGCGGTTTCGCCCACGACGACACCACCACATCCCAGCCATAAGCCGCCGGCTCGGTTTCATGGACGATGATCGCAGCCGCTGCCCCCTGCCGGGCGGCTTCTTCATATTTATACGTCCAGCGCCCATAATAGGTCATGGCGCGGCCCCCGAATGTGCCGGTCAGCGTTGGTGTCTGGTAATCTGGGTCGTTGATCAGGATAACGACTGTCTTCCCCTTTACATCGATGCCCGCATAGTCATTCCAGCCCAGCTGCGGCGCATTGATGCCGTATCCGACGAAGACGACGTCGCTGTTTTTCACATCGATGCGCGGCACGACGCGGCAGGTGCCGATCACCATATCGGTCTTGTAGGCCAAGCTGACCGGCGGTTTGCCAGCGGTCGTGAACGTCAGTGGCGACGGCGTGGCCGTGATCTCAACCATCGGCACGTCCTGATACCAGCTACCCTTATTGCCGGGCTTCAGCCCCGCCTTCGCCATGCGGTCGGCGATATATTTGATTGTTTTCGCTTCCTCAGGCGACGTCGGCCCGCGACCGGCATAGGCATCCGACGACAGCGTCCGCGTAACGTCCTTCAACGTGCGCAACGGCACAGCCGGGTCAGGCCTGGCGAGCGCTGGGGCGGCGAGGAGGATGGTCGAGGCAAGCAGGGCAACACGGAACATGGGGACTCTCCGGATAAAGGACCGATGCTCACTCCCTAACCGCTTGCCCTGAGCTTGTCGAAGGTCAAAAGAACCACCGTCACCCGGGGCCGACCCGGGGTCCCGCGTCTTTCTTCTTCCCTCGCTCACCCGCCCGGTGCAAAGAATAGCGGGACACCGGCTCGGGGCCGTGGTGACGGGGAAGTAACGGGGCGCACATGAAAACGAACTTTACTACGGCGACAACCTCGACATCCTGCGCAAGAGCATCAAGGACGACAGTGTCGACCTCTGCTACATCGACCCGCCGTTCAATTCGAAGCGCAATTACTTCCAGATCTACAATAATCAGGGCGGAGAGGACCGGGCGCAGGCGCAGGCCTTCGTCGATACCTGGGAATGGGGCGACGAGGCGAATGACGGCATCGCGTGGATCACCGACATCGCGCAGTTGCAGTCGGGCAAGCTGACCGAACAGACCGTCGAGCTGATCCGCGGCCTCGAAAAAGTGCTGAAACGCGGCAGCCTGCTTGCCTATCTCGTCCACATGACGCTGCGCATCGTCGAAATCCACCGCGTGCTTAAACCGACCGCCTCGCACTATCTGAAACTGGTGCTCGACGCCGTGTTCTGCGGGCAGGGAGGGGATTTCAAAAGTGAAATAGCTTGGCGGCGGACGGGCTCTCATAACAAGGCCAATCGCTGGGCCCCGATACATGACACCATCTTTTTCTACACGAAATCGACAGATTACTCATGGAGCAGCCCCAAACGACCTTACATGTTCGGCCATGTTCGTGAGCATTTCGATGAATATGAACCCGGCCGTTTCAAGACAGCTTACTACGGCAATGTTCTAACTGGGTCAGGCGTTCGCAACGGTGAATCAGGACTGACTTGGAAGGGTATCAATCCGACACCAAAAAACCGTCATTGGGCAATTCCGGGCAAGATTTGGGACGAGATTGATTTTGATCCTACCGGTCTTACTCAACACCAAAAGCTCGATTACTTGTTTGACCGTGGCTACATAACTCTTGCGCCGGGAGCGGCGTGGCCGATCTACGAACGAAAGATCACCGACAAGGACGGTGCGGCAGCCTCGAGTTTGTGGACTTTTCAACCTTACACCGAAGGCACAGTTTTCAACAGCAGGGCTGGAATCGACGCCGACGTAAAGTGGCTATCCCCGCGTGATCAGGAGCGACTAGGCTACGAAACTCAGAAGCCGGAAGGCCTACTCGAACGCATCATCAAGGCGTCGTCGAACGAAGGCGATACCGTGCTTGATGCCTATTGCGGGTGCGGCACCACCGTAGCCGTAGCCCAACGCCTCGGGCGGCGGTGGATCGGGATCGACATCACCTATCAGTCGATCTCGCTGATCCTCAAACGCCTCGCCGACAAATACCCTGCCGACTGGCCCGCCATCGAAGCCGACATCTTCCTCGACGGCGTCCCCCGCGATCTCGCCTCTGCCGTCGCACTCGCCAATCGCAAGGACGACAAGACGCGCAAGGAATTCGAGAAATGGGCCGTACTCACCTATTCGAACAATCAGGCGCGCATCAACGAAAAGAAAGGCGCCGACGCGGGCATCGACGGCATTGCCTATTTCCTGATCGACAAGGACACCAACGGCAAAGCCATATTCCAGGTCAAGTCAGGCGGAGCGAACCGCGCGACGCTCGCCACGCTCAATTCAGACCGGCAGCGCGAAAAGGCGGATTTCGGCTATCTCCTGACAATGGATTTGCCGACCAAAGCCATGCGCGACGAAATCGCGGCGGCTGGGAAATATAAACACCCCCTTCTCAACCGCGAGGATGACCGGATACAGGTCATCACCGTCGCCGAAATCCTGCGCGGCGACCGCCTGAACCTGCCAATGGCACGCGCCGATGCGGTAAAATCCGCCGCTGCCCAAGGCGATGACGGCGCACAGGGGGCTTTGCTGTAAAATAAAACCGCTGTCCTACAACAATCGTTCTTGT
>JAYUYR010000047.1:0-7506 GCA_043752405.1 Sphingomonas sp.
CCAATGCCAGACGCGGGTCGTCAGCCGGTGCCGCTTGACGAGTTCACCGCCCTTGATTTCGTTTCCGTCCATCATCGCCTTACGAAGCTGCGCGAACGCTGATTACACGTCAACCATAGGCCCGTACGAAAAAGACTATTGTGGTTGTGGCCGTCACCGCGAGCGTCCACCAGCGGATGACGCGCGGCGACAGTTTCCTGCCATAGTGCGCGCCAAGCCAGCCACCAATGATCGCGCCGACGAGCATCGGCAGACAAATCCACCAGCGCACCATGCCGAAACCGATAAACACAATTGCCGCCGCCGTGTTGGCAATCGCCAGCATCAACGTGCGCGGCGCCATCAGCCGGTGCGGCGGCATGCCCACAAGCAAGCCATAAGTCGCAGTCATCATGATCCCCACGCCCCCGCCGAAATAGCCGCCGTAAAGTCCGAGCAGGCTCTGCGCGACCATCAGCGTCGGCGGGCCAATCGTCACCCGCGATTTGAGCCACGCCGCTGCATGCTTGCCGAATGCGATGGCAAGGAAGGCAATCAACAGCAGCCACGGAATGATGATGTCAAACGTCTGCGTCGGTGTGATGACGAGGAGCAAACTGCCCAGCAATCCACCGACAAAGGTGATCGCCGCCAGCGTCCGGATGCCGATCCCGCCCAACGGCTCAAGGTCTCCCCGGAACCCCCAAGCCGCCGTCATCGCCCCGGGCTGCAACGCAACATTGCTGGTCGCATTGGCTATGGGCGAAGGCAGACCAAGCGCGACGAGCGCAGGCATCGTGGCAAACGTGCCCCCGCCCGCAAGCGCATTCATAGCCCCGCCAATCAGGCCCGCGCCGGCGGCAAGAACGAGGGAGGGGGGGTCAATCACGTGGCGCTCATCGGGGATGAGAGGCGTGATGTCGATGGCACACAAAAGAATGCAAATTTGAACCTAGTCTGGTCAGAAAACTACGCTTGAGGTTGAGGTATCGGTGGTATCACCGGAGGGTGAACGGGCGCTTCGCCATCCGGTTGATTGGCGGACAGGCTCGTTCGCCAAGCCCGCATAGCATCAAGCGCGCTACCGATAGCCTGTCCATGGTCGTCCACTTCGTTATCCGTTAAGTTGCGCGCCTGCCAACCGCCTCCTTGATTCTGCTCCATTACGCCGATTCGGATCGGTCCGGCTACACCACCTGGATTGGTATCAATAACGTGCTGAATTGCCCACGCCGTCAGAAGTGTGGCTTCACTTACAGAAGGAGGCCCGTTGCAACAAAATATGTCCACTAAGAAGCGAAGGAATGGGTCGGCCGACAATTTGCCGCTGCCCAGCGCAACATAGTAGTGTGTCTTGTCGAGCAGCCGGGGCTGAATGACCCCTTCAAAAACGCAGAGTTGTGCGCTGCCGCCATGAACAAAGGCGAGCAACGTGTTGACGTTGATGTTTTGTCCGATTCCTGTGTTTTGGAACTGTTGTATGAGCGACTGGGTCAGCGCCAGAGGGTAACCAATTGGATGCCCCGCACCTTGAGTGAGTTGGTGATTCCCATCTGCCATGATTTGGAAGCGAGCCGCTTGGCCCTGATCGCCTGCAAATGCGAATAGCTGATCACCCGCTAGGATATGGACCTTCTGGCCCTTGTGGTGGCCTACCGACAGGCCGCCAACGCTCGGCGTAAGCATGCTATCGGCACCGATGACTATTCCGTCACGGCAAAAGAACCCTACTGCGACCGTCATCCCCGAAAAATGCTATTCACCCGCATCTCGGGGTATGCGTCATAGACGGCACTGACCAAGTCTCGGAAACTCAGGGACTTTACCCAGTCTTTGACCTGACCGATGTAAGTACCCGTCTCTTGATTCATCTCACCTAAGGCAGAATGCGCCTGCCGCTCTCCTTCTGCTGTTAGACGGTAGGTGCGATAACGACCGTTGCGAACTACTTCCACTAAACCCTGTGAGTTGCTCAGCCAATCGAGCTCAGAATATACGGCACTATCGAACGGCCCATAATCATACGCCGCAAAATTGAAGTGGGGCCCGTTTGTGAGTGCAGCGGCGTTGCGATCAATCAAAAAAACAGCTTTTGAGCCTGCACCGGTGACACTTCAGAGCCGCTTTCCCCAGCATGCAAGGCAGCCAGCACCAACTCCTGACGAGGCGTCATATTGATGACCTTCCAATTCTTCGGCCCGCGAAATACAAGCTCACGGGCATATGGTTGAATCTTACAAGTACCACAATTTGTTCTAAATGTCGAACAAATAGTGAATCTGCTTTTAAGTGGTTTATGAACGCTATAAGTTTAACCACCCTCACCCCAAAGCCGCCAACTTCTCCTCTGCCAGCGCATCCAGTTCCGCCCGCGACTTCCGTTCGCTGGACGTCTTCAACTGCCCGCATGCCGCGTCAATATCGCGCCCCCGCGGCGTGCGGACCGGCGCACTGATCCCGGCATTAAAAATGATCCCCGAAAACGCTCGTATCCGTTCGGGCGTCGAGCATTCATAGGCGGCGCCCGGCCACGGGTTGAACGGGATCAGGTTGACCTTTGCCGGCAGCTTGTAATGTTTGATGAGCCGCACAAGTTCGCGCGCGTCGGCGTCGCTGTCATTCTTATCGCGGAGCATCACATATTCGAACGTGATCCGCCGCGCGTTGTTCGCCTGCGGATAGTCCGCGCAGGCCTGAAGCAATTCCTCGATCCCGTATTTGCGGTTGATCGGCACGATTTCGTCACGGACTTCCTTTGTCACCGCATGAAGCGAGACCGCCAGATTGACGCCGATCTCCGCGCCTGCGCGCGCCATCATCGGGACGACGCCCGACGTGCTGAGCGTGATCCTCCGCTTGCTGAGCGCCAGCCCATCGCCCGCCATCACGAGGTTGAGCGCATCGCGGACATTGTCGAAATTATAGAGCGGCTCGCCCATGCCCATCATGACAATGTTGGTCAGCAGCCGCCCGTCCTGCGACGACGGCCATTCGCCGAGGCTGTCACGCGCAAGCATCACCTGCCCGACGATCTCGCCCGCGGTCAGGTTGCGCACCAGTCGCATTGTGCCGGTGTGGCAGAAACGGCAATTGAGCGTGCAGCCGACCTGGCTCGACACGCACAGCGTCCCCCGGTCGGCATCGGGGATGAAGACCATTTCATAATCCTGCGCGTCGGGCGATCGCAGCAGCCATTTGCGTGTGCCGTCGGTCGAGACCTGCGCCTCGACAATCTCGGGCCGCCCCACGACGAAATGCCCGGCGAGCCACGGGTGCATCGTCTTGGCGATGTCCGTCATCGCAGCAAAGTCGGTCGCGCCGCGGTTATACATCCAATGCCACAGCTGCTTGGCGCGGAGCTTGGCCTGTTTGGGCTCCATGTCCTTGGCTTCGAGCGCCGCGCGGATACCGTCCTTGGTCAGCCCGATCAGGTCAACACGGCCGTCATCGCGGACGATGGCGTCGCGGGGGACGGTTACAGGATCGATTTGGCCGGGGGATTGCATGTGCGGGGTCATGGCCAAGACATAGGGGCAAAGGCTCAAGCGCGCTACCTAACCCCGCGCGCACCCCAGTGCTGCTGCGTCCATCGCCGTCGCCGCGCCCTTGAGCACGTAGGTTTCGGCGAAGCCTGCGCCGCTTGCGGCACGCGTTGCGATGCGCATCGACGGGGCGCTTCGCATGGCTGCGACGATGGCGGCGTCGACGCGGGGGTCGGGAGCCCAGACGTCGGCACCGCCCGCGACCATAGCGAACCGACGGTCGCCGATGATGAGGGTCACGGGCGCGCTCGCCATTTTCTCGCGACCGAGGCGAATATGCACTTGCCCGCGAACGCGCGATTGTGGCCAGGTCGCGACGCTGGCAAAGGGCCGCCATTTGCCGCCATTGCCGCGCACCGGCTGGGCAATCGCATAGCAGCGCGCAGGATTGTCATCCCTGAACGCCCCCCAGCCGTCGAACGTACCAAGCGACGTCCGCGCGGCCATCGCGGGGCTTGCAAGCAACACCAGTGCTATCGCTGCGCGCCTCATGCGCCGGCGCCTGCCTTCACGATCGTTTCTGTACCATCGCCGATCATCACCAGCGTCCCCTGCACCAGGCGCGGCGCGATCGGTGCGCCAAAGCGGGGATCGACCGGCAGGCCAAGCAGGAGTCCGCGCAGGATGCAGCTCGACATGCCGTGCATGATCACCAGCCGGTCACCGCAATCTCCGCGCGTGTCGTCAATCCACGCATTCAGCCGCGCGGCAACATCGTCATACCATTCGCCCCCCGGCGGCCGCACAATGAACAGCGACGCCCCGCGGTCCATAATTTCGCCCTGCTCGGCGATGATCTTGGCATACGGCCGCCCGCCCCACGCGCCGACGTCGATTTCCTTTAGCCGCGCGTCGTGGGTCGCTTGATGCCAGTCGGCGCCGATATGCTCCGCCACAATCGCCAGCGTCTGCAGCGCGCGGCCCGAGGGCGAACAATACATGCGCAGCGATTGCGTTGTGCCGAGGTAGGTCGCAAATGCCGCGCCCATCGCATCGGCCTGGGCAAAGCCCGCGCGGGTCAGCGGCGTGTCTTGCGCCGCGCCCTGCATCCGCCCGGCGGCATTGAAAACCGTTTCGCCGTGGCGTGCGATAAAGATGCGATCGTAAAGCGTCATGGCAACGGCTCATCCGCGACGCGCCAGCATTTTGCAACGCTTGCCCCAGCCCTTTTTTCGCGCCATGACAAACAGGACTTATTATAGACCGGCGACCGGGGGTTTTACCGCACCATGAAGGCGACTATCGAACGCAGCGTCCTGCTAAAGAGCCTCGGCCACGTCCAGTCGGTGGTCGAGCGGCGCAACACGATCCCCATCCTGTCGAACGTGTTGATCGAAGCGCGCGCCAGTGATTCCGAAGGCGGCGGCGGCATCCGGTTGATGGCGACCGATCTCGACCTGCAGATTCTGGAAACAATTGACGCGCAGGTCGAGCAAGCGGGGGCGACGACGATTTCGGCGCACACCCTGTTCGATATTGCCCGTAAATTGCCCGAAGGGTCGCAGGTTTCGCTTGCCGCTGCAGAAGGCAAGATGGCGGTCAATGCGGGCCGCGCGCGGTTTAACCTGTCGACGCTGCCACGCGACGATTTTCCGGTGATTGCCGAAGGCGAGTTGCCGACGAAGTTCGAATTGCCCGCCGCGACGCTGCGCCAGATCATCGACAAGACGCGCTTTGCGATTTCGACCGAGGAAACGCGTTATTACCTGAACGGCATCTTCCTGCACGTTGCCGATGATGCGTTGAAGGCCGCAGCGACCGACGGTCACCGCTTGGCACGCGTGACCGTTGCCAAACCCGACGGTGCCGACGGGATGCCCGACATCATCGTGCCGCGCAAATGCGTCGCCGAACTGCGCAAACTCCTCGACGAAGTTGACGGGACGGTCGAGGTTTCGTTGTCGGCAACCAAGATACGGTTCGTGCTCGGCCATGCCGTGCTAACGTCGAAGCTGATCGATGGCACATTTCCCGATTACACGCGCGTCATACCGACGGGCAACGACAAGATCCTGCGCATCGACCCCAAGAGCTTCATGGAAGGCGTCGATCGCGTCGCTACCATCGCGAGCGAGAAAACCCGTGCCGTCAAAATGGCGTTGGACAAGGACAAAATTACTTTGTCCGTCACGAGTCCCGAAAACGGCACCGCATCCGAAGAAGTGCCGGGTGAGTATAGCGCGGGTGGTTTCGAAATCGGCTTCAACGCGCGCTACCTGATGGACATCCTCGCGCAGGTCGAAGGCGACATGATCGAAGTGCATCTGGCGGATGCCGCCGCGCCGACCTTGTTGCGTGAAAGCGACAAGTCGGCGGCGCTTTACGTTCTCATGCCAATGCGGGTGTGAGGGGTTCGTCCTCTCACTTCATCGGCACAACCCGCCCTGCGGCCATCACGTAACGGATTTTCATCAACGCCCCCACATCGGTGAGGGGATCGCCATCGATCGCGATCAGATCTGCTGATTTGCCGACGTCGAGTGTGCCGGTTTCGCCCGAAATTCCTAGTAACTCCGCCGCATCGCGTGTTGCGCTGATGATGACTTCGCGTGGCGTCATGCCGCCAAATTTAACCATCAGCGCAGCTTCCTCGCCGTTGCGGCCATGCTCGAATACGCCCGCGTCGGTGCCATAGGCAATCTTGACGCCCATGCGCTTGGCACTCTCCAGCACTTTGCCCCATACCGCGAGCGCCGTGCGCGCTTTGGCTTCGACAACCGGCGTGAAAATGTTCTTGCCGATCCGGTCATTAAGGCCTGATGGGGCCATGAGCGTGGGCACAAGCCAGGTGCCCTTTGCTTTCATCACCTTGAGCGCAGCGTCATCGGCAAAGGTGCCATGATCGATCGAGTCGACGCCAGCCGCCGCAGCTTCCTCGATCCCGCGCGCACCATGAGCATGGGCGGCAACTTTCAAGCCGAGCCGGGCTGCGGTCGCCGTGATTGCTGTGATTTCAGCGGGCGCGAAATGTCCTTCCAGCCCGCGCGCCTGCTGGCTGAGCACACCGCCGGTCGCCGTAATCTTGATGACGTCGGCACCCATTTTCGACCATTCGCGAACACGGTCTGCACATGCCTCGGGGCCCGAACATGTCGTGCCGGTCGCCAGCGCCGCATTGACCTCGGGTCGGAAGCCCGACACGTCGCCATGACCCCCGGTTATCGACAGCGCGCCGCCCGAGGCGAGAATACGCGGACCAGGGACGTGCCCGGCGGCAATGCCATCGCGCAGCGCAAAGCTCTACAGCCCCGGCGCGCCGAGATCGCGCACCGTCGTAAAGCCTGCGCGCACCGTGATCAGCGCATTCTTGACACCGGTACGTTGCTGTCGATAGCTTCGCGCCAGAATGGCGTGCTAGGGTCGCCAGTAAGATGGACGTGCGCATCAATCAGGCCGGGCATGACCGTCTTGCTGCTCATATCAACCACGGTTGCACCGGCGGGAGCGGTCGCGCCACTCTCGATGCGGACAATGCGGTTATTCTCGACAATGACGGTCGATGGCCCAAGCGCCGGCTTTGCGGCATCGACAATCAACCGTCCGGCCTGAATGGTAAAGGTTTCGGCGTGGGCGGTGGTGGATGCCAGCAGTGCAGCGGCGAATGCGATGGTCCGGATCATTTGAAACTCCCTGTTTCTGCGCAGCTTACGCCGCTTTGCCCCACCTTCAAGTCATCATCTTCAAGTCATCATCTTCATTAGTGTCGTCAGCTGGTCGGCTTCGCCCGCTGGTTTATCGGTTCTGATCCGGTGAATCCGTGGAAAGCGCATGGCGACGCCCGATTTGTGGCGTTTTGACAGGTGGATTGAATCGAAGGCAACTTCGAGGACCATCGTCTTTTCGACTTCACGGACGGGTCCGAATTTCGCCACCGTGTTTTGCCGGATGAATTTGTCGAGCATTTTCAATTCTTCGTCGGTCATCCCCGAATAGGCTTTGCCGACGGGGAGCAGCTCGCCCGCTTCGTTCCAGCAGCCGAACGTGT
>JAYUYR010000048.1:0-2912 GCA_043752405.1 Sphingomonas sp.
CCGGCTCCCGCTCCAGCGCCGAAAGCATTGCCCACCGCGCCGGATCGGCCGACGCGGCAAACATGCGGGAGAGATGAGCGTCCGAATAGTTCACTAGCGAACTAACTAACATAGCCGCGATCGGTTCCAGGGGCTCTGTCAGGGCAAGTTGCCCCCGGTTGTAGCGAACTGCTAGCGCGCGAAGATGCGCCGCTACAAACCCAGGCCTGCCGGCACTGTCAAAGCAATGGGGAGGCTCTTTCCCGATCTGGTTAGCGAGATATCTTTGCCAAAATGGTTCTTCTTGTGTTCGGCGGAATAGCCTCTTTTGTTCCGCCAGTGGACCAAGTTTTTGCAATGCGTTTCCAGCGATGCGTCGCGAACGAACCAGAATCTGGTTAGTTTGACAGTACCCAATTAAGTCAGGGCGAGACGCCGCCAATTCCCAGAGAACCTTCCCCACGGTCGAGCGTGGGTCGCTGCAAGCAATAACGAGCGTATCGATTGGTCGCGTCAGGGCAATCATGGCCCAACGCCACGCGGAGGACTTGGCTAACTCAGCCGGATCGCAGTTTAACGGCGCCTCCACAGACTTCAACGACGTGTGCTCTGTTCTACGGACGGCTTGCGCTCCTACCGTGCAGCGATGACCGAACTTGGCAACGCCGACAAACAAGAGGTTGGTCGGCACGCCAACAACAGGGTTGAGAACAGCCATCTTGGCTCTGTCAGTGCAAGTTGCCCCCGCTTATAGCGAACTGCTAGCGGCGCTGGATGCGCCGTCACAAACCAAGGCCTGCCAGCCCTTTTCGCTATTTTCGTTCATCACCCGGGCACTGTCACACTAACCAGCATTTGGTTCGTAGGTCATTTTATTGGTGTAAATTAACCTTTTTGAATGAGTATCCGGGGAGCACAAAAGTAGAACAATATCAGACTATTTGAATAACAAGGAAAGAAATGAGCAGTCGCTAACTACTTTGGTAGACAGTGGTGCATTAGCCTTGACAGAGCCACTGGGAGACGTGATCGGGACGCTGATCGTTTACAAAATCCCCAGGAATTTTTTGCGTTGCTCGCGGCGCTGGCCCCGGTTGGAACGGCCGTCCTCGTCCTTGGCCGTCGTCCCACGACCGACGTCGTCACGCGGTGCGCCTTTTGTCGTTCGCTGAGCCTGTGCCGTCGCTCCGGCAAGGACAGGACCGCATTGCGCCGATTTCGCGTCGCCGGCATCGACGAAGGCCAACACCCCCGCTAGTGGCGTCGCGAGAACGGCCAGCCCCAGCCCGACCCCTGCACGACTCAGCAATTCGGGGCTGATCGGGTTGATACCGGGTTTGGCGAAATAGCCGTTGATCGCCACGGGCGATTGTCCGGCAAATACGCTGAACTTTTTCGAATCTGCGCGGAAAGCGAGGTCGAGCGCCTCGTTGCGGAACGAGAAACCGCCCCGCGCCAGCATGACATTCTTTTGCGTGTCGATCAAAATCGGATCGGCAGCGGCAACACCGTTGCGGACCGTAAAACCGATCAACCCGCAGTTGATCTGAACGGGTTCTTTGAGGCGGTTTTCGAACATTTTTTGCACGAAGGTGCCGATATCGAGTTCGGACAATTGGACGTTGCGGGTCCAGAAACTGCCACGCGGCAGGATGATCGCGATACGGCCATCGGACGTTGCCAGCGATTGGCGGACCGATTTCCCCTCACCGGTCAGTTCGACGCGCGCCTTGATCACACCGGTCGTTCCCGATTGGTCGACGCCGAAGCGCGCCAGCAGTGTTCCCATCGGGGTCGGTGCAAGCCGAATATCATATTTTGTGCGCACCAGCGCAGCCCGGGCGTTGATCGTGGTGTCGGAGGCAAGCCGCCCGCCCGCCACGGCCATCGTCAGCGGCGACAGCTTCATCAGCGAGCGGTCGAGATCGAGGGTCAGGGCAATGTCGGATATGGGTAAATTGGGCGCACGAACACGAGCGATCTTGTAATCGACATGCGCGTCGAACCGTTTCAACACCTCGATATCGAGCGAGCCGTCCGGCAAAATGCGCGGCGTTCCGGCAACAACTTCGGCAACCTTCCCGGCCGCCAGCCGTTGCGGATCGTAGCCGATAAAGGGCCCGGCATCGACAATGTCGAGCACCCGCGTCGTGAGATCGGCATCAAACTTCAGGCGCTGGTTCGGCATCGAAATCGTCATCACGCCGGCTATGTCACTCGCCCCGAACCGTCCGACGATACGTGTGAACCGCCAGTCATCGCCGATCTTGGTCAGATTTGATGTGGCGCGATATGTCCGGGTCTGCGGTACCGCCGCCCCTAGGAATTCCATTGCCTCAGCGAAATTCGGTCCACGGAGCGCCACTTTCAGCTTTGCGCCCTCGAGCACTGTCGCCCCCGGCAGCGTCCCTGAAACGTCGAGCGCAGTTGCTCCAGAACGGGCCGACATGGTCAGCCGATTCTCGCCGCCACCCAGTGTCGCATTGGGCGACAACAGACTGCCGGTCATCGTGAACGGTTTTGCGCGCATCGTACCGGTTCCGGTGAATCTGATGTCGTTGGTAAAACGCGTGTCGCGTGCTCTAAAAGTTTCGACCTTGATATCGGTCTTCAGCTGCAACAGCGGATCGAGATACGCGACCCTTGTTCCCACGACCTGCGCCTGAATGATATCGGGTAGCTTGAATGTCTTGCCCGGCTTGTTCGGGTCACCGAAGGACCAGGTGTTGCGCCGCCGCTGGGTGTCCCACGTCAGATCGAACTTTCCGTCAACCAGATCGAGCATCTTAACACGCTGCGTGCCGAAGATGAGGGGGAAAGTCGCAATTCGCATTTCAATGTGTTTGGAGTTGAAGAACTGCCCACCTCGCCATGCCGGGTTCGACACAGTCATGCCGTCCGCAAGGAATTTGATTGTTACCGGATCGAAATAG
>JAYUYR010000049.1:0-2900 GCA_043752405.1 Sphingomonas sp.
ACCACAGTTTTCGTTAATGTTTCATTTTGATTCATAAGCCTATTTCGGCATATTGACCGTCTGCCGACGCGGCGCGATGACAGGGTATGAAATTGGTCGTGAAACCCAAGGACGCGTTCATCATGGTGGCATCGATTGCGCTGGGGAGCGGGAGTTTGCTTGCGATGACTGCCGTGCCCGGAGCACCGAGGCCGTGTCGCCTCCACGCTGCCGAGAAGCTGCCCGAATCGGCGGGCGGAGCCGGGGCGGTGTGCGATACGGTCGAGCGCGCTATTGCCGACGCTGCGCCGGGGCTGCGCTACCGGGTCGATGTGCATGTTGTCGGCCCGTCGTCAATCAAGGCGACGCTTAGCACCGCTGACGGGCGATCGTTCCCCGAGCAGCGATTGGTGGTCAACGATCGGCTGCTTTCCAGGGAATCGATCGACCGCTTCGCGCGCGCCATCGCGGCGCAGTTGGCGGGGACGAGGAATTAACTAGGCGCGCTGGGCCGTCCAGTATTCTGTTGGTGTAACCGAGGCCTGCCGGTCAGGCCGTGTCGGGTTTTTCAAGGAGCGTAATGTGGTCGATATCGCGGGCAATGTCTCCACCACGACGACCGTGACCGTGGGCAGCACGACCTCGAATATACTCGAGCAGATCGGCGATCACGACTGGTTCCGCGTCAATCTCACTGCAGGTCAGTCGATCAGTGTGACGGTCAATGGCGTCACGCTTGAAGACAGCTATTTGTGGATTCGCAATTCGTCGGGCGCTCTATTGTTCGAAAACGACGATGCGAACGACTCTACCCTCGATTCTAGCGCCAGTTTCGCTGCCACCTACAGCGGCGCCTATTACATCGATGTCGGCGCCTTCAATGACGCGGGGGATGGGACCTATCAGTTGAGCGTTCAGGCGGTGAGCGTGAATGATATCCCGGGCAATGCCTCCACGACGGCGAGCGTGACCGTCGGGGGCTCGGTCTCTGGCGACATCGAATTGCTCGGCGACCACGACTGGTTCCGCATCAACCTGACTGCGGGTCAGGCGATCAGTGTCACGGTCAATGGTGTAACGCTTGCCGACAGCTTTCTTCAGATTCGGAATTCTACCGGAACTCTCATTACCGAAAACGACGACCTGAACGGCGCCAGCCTGGATTCGCGCGCCAGTTTCGCTGCCACCTACAGCGGCGTCTATTACATCGATGTCAGCGGTTTCGAAGATTCTGGAACCGGCACCTATCAGGTGACCGTTGCTCCCTTTGTGGCTCCTCCCGTGGGTACCGTCGATCAGTTCGTGACGCAGCTGGTCTCGGGTTACTACGGTGGAACCGGCCAGCATTTTCAAGTTTCGACGGGTGGATCGCTTACGGTCAACGTCACTGCGCTGACGGCATCAGGGCAGACACTGGCGCGCGACGCGCTGGCCTTGTGGTCCGACGTTATCGGTGTCCGCTTCGCCGAAGTGACGTCAGGCGGTCAGATCATTTTCGACGATTCGGAGGTGGGGGCCAGTACCGAGCAGACTTCGTCGGGAGGATTCACGACGTCGGCGCGCGTCAATGTATCGACCCAGTGGCTGTCGGACCATGGCACGGGGACCAGCAGTTACAGTTTCCAGACCTATGTGCATGAGATCGGACACGCGCTCGGGCTCGGGCACTCCGGCAACTATAACGAGACTGCGGCTTATCCGTTCGACGCGCTCTATGCCAACGACAGCTGGCCGGTCAGCGTCATGAGCTACTTCGACCAGACCGAGAACACCTACTTCGCTAATCTCGGTTTCAACCGTGCCTTTGCGGTGACGCCGATGCTCGCCGATATCGCGGCCATGAGCCAGATGTATGGCCTGTCGACGACCACGCGAGCCGACGATACCACCTATGGCTTCAATTCCACCGCAGGCCGAGCGGTCTTCGATGCGAACATGAATCCTGCCATCGCCTACACCGTGTTCGACAGTGGCGGGATCGACACGCTCGATTATTCGGGCTTCTCGAATACGCAGCGGATCGACCTCAATTCTGAAGCCTATTCGGATGTCGGCGGCCGTGTCGGTACTGTCACCATCGCGCGCGGGACGACGATCGAGAATGCGGTCGGCGGCAGCGGCGCGGACACCATCATCGGCAATGCGGCGAACAATCTGATCGTCGGCGGGGCCGGGGCGGACATCATGACCGGCGGGGCGGGCGCGGACCTGTTTCGCGGGACGGTCGCCACGCTCAACGCGGATCGCATCACCGACCTGACGTCGGGCGACCGGATCCTGCTCACCGATGCCAATGCGGGCTCGTTCACCTTTTCGCTCACCGGGTCGACACTGACCTATTCGGGCGGATCGATGACGCTGAACGGGGTCGCGGCCGGGGCGCTTGTCGCCAGTGCCGCGGCCGGCGGCGGAGTCGTGCTGGCCTTTGCGTCGGCGGCGCCCCAACCGACGCAGAATGCGCGCAACGATTTCAACGGCGATGGCCGCAGCGACATCTTGTGGCGCGATCTGGGCGGCACGTTCGGCGACTGGCTCGCCACCCCCAATGGCGCATTCTCCTATAATGGCGCAGCCGGATTGACCCCGATCTCGAACGTCTGGCAGATTGCGGGCACCGGCGACTTCAATGGCGACGGGCGCAGCGACATCTTGTGGCGTAATGGCTCGACCGGGGAGTTCGGCGACTGGCTGGCCAATGCCAGCGGCGGGTTCGCCTATAATGGCGCGGCTGGCTTGACGCCGATCACGACTGCCTGGGTTATCGCGGGCACGGGCGATTTCAACGGCGACGGCCGCGACGACATTTTGTGGCGCAACAGCACGACCGGCGAATTCGGCAACTGGCTCGCCAATTCCAGCGGCGCGTTCGCCTACAATGCCGCTGCCGGCCTGACGGCCATCTCGAACGCCTGGCGGATCGA
>JAYUYR010000050.1:0-2897 GCA_043752405.1 Sphingomonas sp.
GCCTTCGCGCTCACAATCTTGCCCGGCACGCGGGGTGGCTCGCCCTTGGGCAGCGCATCAACGGCATCCATGCCCGATGTCACTTCACCCCAGACGGTATATTGGCCATCAAGGAAACCCGCATCGTCGAGACAGATGAAGAACTGGCTGTTTGCGCTGTTCGGCGATGACGAGCGCGCCATCGAACAGACGCCGCGCACGTGCCTTTCGCGGCTGAATTCTGCTTTCAAGTCGGGCAGTTTCGACCCCGACATGCCGGTGCCGGTGGGGTCGCCGCCCTGGGCCATGAAGCCGTCGATAACGCGGTGGAACACGACGCCGTCATAAAAGCCGTCATTGGCAAGTTCGGCAATGCGCTCGACATGGCCAGGAGCCAGATCGGGGCGCAGCTTGATCGTTACTTCACCGGTGTCGAGCGTGAGTGTCAGGGTTTCGGCCACAAAATATTCCTTTCGATTTCGCGCCGCCTTTAGGCAATTCCGTCCAGTTTGCGCAACAAAATGTGAAACGCTGGCACATTTGTTACGAATCTGTTATACACTATCGCGAAGCAGGGCTTTGCCGCATCGGCGGCCCTGTCGAGTATCACCGAAGGGCCCACGCGCATCATTGTTCAAGGCTGCTCTGCACCATTAACCGGTGCGGCACCCGAAGCAACACCGCAGATAAGGGTCCGTCAAGAAAGGTCGATGAATGGCTTCGAGTGCACTTAATTTCGATGTCGGCGATTATGTCGTTTACCCAAAGCATGGCGTTGGCCGTGTAATCGAATTGCAGAAATCAGAGATCGCCGGAATGGCACTTGAGCTTTATGTGCTGCGCTTTGAAAAAGAGCGGATGACGCTGCGCGTGCCGACCAACAAGGCCGAAAGCGTCGGAATGCGCAAGTTGTCTTCCAACAAGCAGATGGACGAGGCACTCGAAACGCTGAAAGGTAAGCCGCGCGTCAAACGGACGATGTGGTCGCGCCGCGCACAGGAATATGAAGCCAAAATCAATTCGGGCGACCTCGTGTCGATTGCCGAAGTGGTCCGCGACCTGTTCCGTGCAGAAGATCAGCCTGAGCAGAGCTATTCCGAACGCCAGATTTTCGAAGCAGCGGCGTCACGTTTGGCCCGCGAACTTGCCGCGATGGAGCAGGTCGACGAGCCCGCCGCGCTGGTCAAGCTGCTCGACATCCTGCGCGCGTCGGCCGCGATCTACAACAAACCGGCTGCGTAGCGCTTGCGTCGTTGGATACTCTTCTGTATTGTTTAGGCAACACAGTGGAGTATCGACGATGCGCACGGCCCTGATCACTCTTCCTCTCCTTGCACTCGGTGCCTGTAGCGCAGGCCACAGTGCATCGCGCGACGCCGGACCGGCGGGGGGAAGGAGCTTTGCTGTCGGCAGCTTCGACTCGGTCAGCCTCGAGGGTTCCGACGATGTTCGCATCGTGCGCGGTCCCGCCGTTTCGGTCGTGGCCAGCGGATCGCAAAGTGTCCTCGACAAGCTCGACATCCGCGTCGAGGGATCGACCCTGAAAGTCGGGCGCAAGCGCCAAGGCTGGGGGATGCAGTGGAACCGCGACAAGGGGGCCGTCGTTACTGTGACGGTGCCGTCGATCAGGGCTGCCGCCATCGCCGGTTCGGGGGATATGATGCTCGATCGCGCCGATGGGGAAGCATTCGACGGCGCGATCGCGGGTTCGGGCTCGATGCAGATCGCGTCGCTTTCGGTGAAGCGCGCCAGTCTGTCGATTGCCGGATCGGGCGACTTGATGGCGGTTGGCACATCCGATGACAGCAGGCTTTCAATCGCAGGGTCGGGCGATCTCGATGCGGCCCGGTTGCTGAGCCGACGCGCTGACATATCGATCCGCGGGTCGGGCAATGCCCGTGCCACCGCCAGCGACAGTGCGGCGATTTCGCTTGCCGGTTCGGGCGATGCAATCGTGATCGGCACGGCGAAATGCGCCATATCGAAAGTCGGGTCGGGCGAGGCGCGCTGCGGACAATAGCATATATCGTTAACCACGTGCGGTGCATGTCGGTGCGATGAAACACTTGCTCATCCTCGCCATCGTCGCGGCCACGCCTGCGGGCGCGGCGGAACAGACGCTGACGATTACCGATTTTGACCGCATCCGCGTCGAGGGCAGCTATATCGTCGACTTTACCAGCGGGCGCGGAACGTCGGGACGTTTGTCAGGCGCCCGCCAGGCGCTCGACCGGGTCACCGTCGAGGTAAAGGACCGCACACTTATCATCCGCCCGGATAAAGCCCAATGGGGCGGGCCCGATCCGGCAGCAGGGCAAGTCCGCGTTCGTGTCACCGCACCGGCCCTGAAGACTGCGTGGCTCAGTGGATCGGGTATCGTCACGATCACAGGGATGCGCGGTCCCGACATCAAGCTGTCGTTGTCGGGATCGGGGTTGCTCAATGTCACCGGCGTCAATGCCGACCGCATGGCCTTGTCGACGATCGGTGCGGGCAATGTCGTTATCGCAGGGCGCGTCGCCCAGGCGACAGTGATGATGCGCGGTGGCGGCGATATCGATGCGACAGCGTTACTGGCCCAGGACATTCGCCTGTCCAGCGAAGGGTCGGGCAATGCCCGAGCCACGGCTTCGCGCAGCGCCAATATCTCCGCCAGCGGCACAGGCAATGTCGTCGTCACGGGACGCGCGGCATGTGTCGTCAACAATCTTGGCGCGGGAACGGTATCGTGTGGTGCTAAATAAGACCCATTGCCGCCAACTCGCCCGCCAAAGCAGCGGGGAGCGCATCCGCCCCTTGTGCCCCGGCACCCAGATCGGCCGGCGCATTGGCGGCCTCCAGGTAGCGCCAGCCCTGATGCGCGCGCTTGGGCTGGGCAACAGTGGCAATAACACGCGCCTTGATGACGATGTCGGTCT
>JAYUYR010000051.1:0-2884 GCA_043752405.1 Sphingomonas sp.
GGATTGACGAAAGCGCTGCCGGGCATGTGGAGGCCCATGACTTCCATCATCATCTGGTTGGAATTGGCGGTGCCGTAAAAGGTGCATGTGCCCGCGTCGTGATAGCTGGCGGATTCGGCTTCGAGGAGTTCGGCCTTGCCGACTTTGCCTTCGGCGAAAAGTTGGCGGATGCGCTGCTTTTCCTTGTTGGCGAGGCCCGAGGGCATGGGGCCACCGGGGATCAGGATGGTCGGGAGGTGACCGAAGCGCAACGCCCCGATAAGCAGGCCGGGGACGATCTTGTCGCAAATGCCGAGCATCGCGACGCCTTCGAACATGGCATGGCTGAGCGATACGGCCGTCGCGAGTGCAATCGTGTCACGGCTGAACAGGCTTAACTCCATGCCCGCCTGACCCTGCGTAACGCCGTCGCACATGGCGGGAACGCCGCCTGCGACTTGCGCCGTGGCACCCACTTCGCGCGCGGCGATCTTGATGGCTTCAGGATAGCGGCCGTACGGCTGATGCGCAGAGAGCATGTCGTTATAAGCGGTGATTATGCCGATGTTGACAGCTTGGCCCTGGCGGATGGTGGCCTTGTCTTCGCCCGAAGCGGCGAAGGCGTGGGCGAGATTGCCGCACGACAGCGCGGTTCGGTTTGTGCCAGCCTCGCGTTGTTGATCCATCAGCGACAGGTAAGCGGCGCGGGTTGGTTTCGAGCGGGTGATGATCCGTTCTGTGACGGCTTCGACTACGGGGTGCAGATCAGTCATGCCACGATGCTCCGTCGCGTTCGATCATGCCGATAGCGGCGGACGGGCCCCAAGTGCCGGCGGTGTAGGGTTTGGCGGTCAGGTCAGCTTCGTCCCACGCGGTGTGGATCGAATCGACCCAGGTCCAAGCCGCTTCGATTTCGTCGCGGCGGACGAACAGGGTCGTGTCGCCTTCGAGGAGGTCAAGCAACAGCCGTTCATAGGCAATGCGGCGGCGCGAATGGGCGAAGGCGTCCGACAGGCTAACGTCGAGGCCGACTTTCTTGATCGCAATACCGTCGCGGTCAAGGCCCGGTTCCTTGGTCATCACAGTCAGCCGAATTCCTTCTTCAGGTTGTAAACGGATGACAAGCGCATTGGGTTCGAGGCCCGCGCCGCGCGCCTTGAAAATCGAATGCGGCACGGAGCGAAACTGGATGAGGATTTCCGAATGGCGCTGCGGCATGCGCTTGCCGGTGCGCAGGTAGAAGGGGACGCCCTGCCAGCGCCAATTGTCGAGATGTGCTTTGACCGCGACGAAGGTTTCGGTATTCGACGTTTTGCCAAGCTCGTCGGCGTAGCCAGTCACCGGCTGTCCACCGACCGCGCCCGACACATATTGCCCCTTGACCGAGTGATGCGCTGCCTGTGCGGCGGTCATCGGGCGGAGCGATCGAAGAACCTTCACCTTTTCGTCGCGGACAGCCGTGGCGGTATAGCTGGCGGGCGGCTCCATCGCGACGAGGGCGAGGAGTTGCAGCATATGGTTCTGGACCATGTCTGATAGCGCTCCCACACCGTCATAATAAGAAACGCGCCCTTCGAGACCGACCGTCTCCGCGACGGTGATCTGGACATGTTCGATGTGGCTGGCGTTCCACAGCGGCTCGAACAAGGTGTTGCCGAAACGCAGGACGAGGAGGTTCTGGACGGTTTCCTTGCCGAGATAGTGATCGACGCGAAAGATGGATTCTTCATCGAATGCGGCGCCGACGTCGGCATTGACCGCGCGGCTGGAAGGCAAGTCGTGGCCGATGGGCTTTTCCATGGCAATACGCGTTTCGGGGCCGGTGAGGCCAACGCTCGCGAGGCCGGCAACCACGGGGCCGAAAAGCGAAGGCGGCGTGGAGAGGTAGAAAGCGATCCCCTTTACCTTGACGTCAGCAACCTTGCTGGCGAGGCAGGCGAAATCATCGGGAGTGTCGGCGGAAACGCGGCAATAATCGACGCGTTCGATGAACAGTGCGGCTTTGGCGGCGTCGAAGAGCTCAAGCGGCTCGAGCGAGGCCATGACCTGCGCCTGAAACGCATCGCGCGTGAGCGCCGAGCGGGCCGCACCGATAACGCGGAACCCTTTGGGCAAGAGCCCGTCGCAATCGAGGTTAAACAGCGACGGGAACAGCATCCGCTGGGCAAGATCGCCCGTTGCGCCGAACAGGATCAATGTCTCAAACGAAGTCGGCATGTCCGCCCCTTATTGCCGTAGCGTCGTGTCCATAGCGCCGACGCGCGATGATGCAATGTGCATACGATTGCGTATCTGATTTATTCTGATTAATACTGATTAAAACGGAGTCGGCTTTATGACCACGCAAACAGTAACCGCGCATATTCCCAAAGAATTGGTCGCCCGTGTGGATGCGATGGCGGCAATGCAGGACCGTCCACGCGGCTGGGCCGTCAAACAGGCGCTCGCTGACTGGGTGGCGACAGAGGAAGAGCGGCACCAGATGACTCTCGAGGCCTTAGCCGAAGCCGATGCGGGGTGGGGTATTCCGCATGACGAAGTGTCGGCTTGGCTGAAAACTTTGGGCACGGACGATCCGTTGCCCCGTCCAGAAGCACGTAAACTGTTTTGAACATTATCTGGGGGAGCGACAGTCTCGCCGATCTCGCGCGGTTGCATCGATTTGTCGCTTTGGATGACCCGGCGGCGGCATTACAAATCATCGAAAATCTAACAAATGCGCCTGAAAAGCTGCACGATTTCCCACGGCTGGGCGAACGGCTTGCCGTTTATGAACCGCGCGAGGTGCGCAAGCTGATCGTCGGCCGATATGAAATGCGTTATGAAATCCTGCCGGACATGATTTTTATTCTACGCATCTGGCACGTCCGCGAGGACCGTCGCGGTTAAGCCGCCGCGCGACGGT
>JAYUYR010000052.1:0-2877 GCA_043752405.1 Sphingomonas sp.
CGTCCTGAATCTGCAATTAAAACAGCGTCATACGCCGATGCCTGGCTCAGTTTCGTAATCGCGGCTCTGATCGACCCCGTGCTTCGGTCGAACGTCTGCAATGAAACCACTTGGCCGCCGCCCGCCTCGACCGACCGGATAAAGGCCGTCGATGACCGCTGGCCGTAAAGCCCGACCGGCACCAGTCCGGCAAATTTCGACAGCCCCTTTGACCGCGCATAATCTACGACGCGCTCGATCGATTGTGCGGGGGTATAACCCATCACGAACGTCCCGTTGCCGGCAACGCCGGTGTCGTTGGAAAAGGCAATTACCGGCACTCTCGCTGCGCGCGCAACCGGCGCAACCGCGCGCACATCATCGGCAAGCAATGGCCCCAGAATCAGGCGGTTTCCCTCGGCCAGTGCCCGCTGCGCCGCTGCGGCTGCTCCCGGTGCCGTATCATAGATGGTCACGCGAATCCGCGCGCCCCCCGTGTCCAGCACGGCCATGTTGGCGGCATTGGAAATCGACGTCCCGACGCCTGCGTTGGGGCCGGACAATGGCACCAGCAGCGCAACGCGGTTGCGCTCGGTGTCGGTCGGCAGCGACGGCGTAACCGGTTCGGAAGTAATTGGCGGCGGCGGCGTCGTTACCGGCGGACCTTTGGGCACCACTTTGCAGCCTGCGAGCACCGCCAGCAGTACCAAAGCCCCTAAGTTACGAACACGCGACGCTTGCCGCCTGCTGACTGCCTCTGCCATGACCTGATCCTATGACGCTTACCCTGAGTCCCGGTCTCTACATCGTTGCGACCCCTATCGGCAATCTCGGCGATTTAAGTTCCCGCGCTGCCGCAACGCTGGCGGCGGCGGACGTGATCGCGGTCGAGGACAGCCGGGTAACGGCCAAGCTGCTGCGCCATATCGGCGTCAAGCGCCCGATGGTCGCCTATCACGATCACAGCGGTGAAGCGGTCCGCCCTGCCCTCGTTGCCCGCATGGCGACCGAGGCAGTGGCGCTGGTCTCCGACGCAGGCACGCCGCTGATTTCCGACCCCGGCTACAAGCTCGTCCGCGATGCGCGCGCGGCAGGTGTACAGGTCGTGACGATACCCGGTCCGAACGCAGCCATCGCCGCGTTGACGCTGGCAGGTTTGCCAACTGACCGGTTCCTTTTCGTCGGCTTCCTGCCCGCCAAGGCCAAGGCCCGCGCAGACGCGATTGCCGAGATTGCATCGATCCGCGCGACGCTGGTCCTTTACGAATCGGGACCACGACTTTCCGCAAGCCTGACGACGCTCGCCGAAGGACTTGGCAACCGCGATGCCGCCGTCGCCCGTGAGCTGAGCAAGATGTATGAGGAATGTGTGACGGGAACGCTAACCGACCTGGCGGCCCGCTACGCAGAGGCTGCCCCCAAAGGCGAAATCGTCATTGTCGTCGCGCCGCCCGGTGTCCCCGAAGTGGCCTCGCAAGAGGATACCGATGCCGCTCTGGCTGAGGCGCTCACCCGCCTCTCTCCCGGGCGCGCCGCCAGTGAGGTTGCGCATAAGCTTAACCTCAATCGCCGCGATCTTTACGCCCGGGCGCTGGCGCTCAAGTCGTGAAACGACAAGCCGCCGAAGCGCGCGGGCGGCGCGCCGAACGCTTTGCTGCGACTTGGCTTCGCCTGAAGGGCTGGCGTATCCTTGCAGAGCGCGTCCGCACCCCGGCGGGCGAAGTCGACATTGTCGCACGCCGTGCGGGCATTGTCGCTTTTGTCGAAGTAAAGGCGCGCAGCTCAGTTGCCGAGCTTGACTTCGCGATTGACGATTACCGCCTGCGCCGCGTTGCAGCCGCCGCCGAAATTCTCATCCCGCGATTTGCCGAGACCAGCGACGACATTCGCATCGACGTCATCCTGATTGCGCCGGGTGCCCTGCCCCGCCACCTTGTCAACGTCTGGCATGGCTGACAAAGCGACCCCATGACTTTACGCGCCGCATTTCAGATGGACCCGATGGAGACCCTCAATCTTGGGGGTGATTCCAGCTTTGCCCTCATGCTCAAAGCGCAGGGACGCGGCATTGCGCTCTGGCATTACGATGTCGGCGCACTGACCTGGGACGGCGGGCGGCTTTATGCCCGCGCACATCCGGTGACGGTGCAGCATGTCGTGGGCAATCATTACAAGTTCGGCGATCCCGTCACACTCGATCTCGGCCGCGATGTGGATGTTGTTTTCATGCGACAGGATCCCCCGTTCGACCTCAGCTACATCACCGCGACGCACCTGCTCGAACGAATCCGGGACGAGACGCTTGTCGTCAACGATCCGGAAAGTGTCCGAAACGCGCCCGAAAAGCTGTTCGTGCTCGATTATGCACACTTCATGCCACCAACCATGATCACGCGTTCGCTGGACGCCACGCGCAAGTTTCTCGCCGAACATGGCGAGATCGTTGTCAAACCGCTGCACGGCAACGGCGGCAAGGCGATTTTCAAGGTCGGCAGTGACGGCGCCAACCTGTCGTCGCTTATGGAAGTTTTTAATACGGCTTATGTCGAGCCGCATATGATACAGGCCTTCCTACCGAGCGTCGCGGCCGGCGACAAGCGGATCGTGTTGATCGACGGTGTGGTTGCCGGCGCCATAAACCGCCTTCCCGGCGAGGGTGAAATTCGTTCCAATCTCGCCGCCGGTGGCAAGGCGGTCAAAACCGACCTCAGCCCGCGCGAACTTGAAATTTGCGAAGTGCTAGGGCCGGAACTTAAAAAGCGCGGGCTGCTCTTCGTCGGCATCGACGTAATCGGCGGCGAATGGCTGACCGAAATCAACGTGACATCGCCGACGGGAATTGTCGTTATGGATAGGTTCAACGGGACTGACACGGCGGGTATGATCTGGGACGCGATT
>JAYUYR010000053.1:0-7415 GCA_043752405.1 Sphingomonas sp.
TGCCTATTTCGCGACTTCGCTGATGCCCCGTCGTCTAATGGTAAGACACCGGTTTCTGATACCGTTTATCGAGGTTCGAGTCCTTGCGGGGCATCCAGCAAGTAGATCGCCTTGGTTCGCGCTGGTTCGCTGACCCGCAGCAAATTAGCCATTCTTCCCTTTCTGTTCTACGCATTGGTCCGTTGACGTTCGCTCCGGGCCGCGTCACTATGTGGTAATGAATGTGGTACCAAGAAGGAGTGATCTCCATGGCGAAGCGAACCGGCGTATCTTTGCTTAGCGATTTGCAGGTTCGGAGGGCAAAGCCGGGACGCCACGCAGACGGTGCCGGTCTTCATCTGGTCGTTTCGGCAACGGGCGCTAGGTCGTGGGTTTTGCGCGTGCAACATCGAGGCTCTAGAACCGACTACGGTCTTGGGGCGCTGTCCGATCTGAGTCTTGCAGACGCCCGCACAAAGGCAGCGGGATTGCGCAAGGTGGCCCGTTCTGGCGGTGATCCCGTCGCTGCGCGCGACAAGCGTGAGGAAGTGCCGCCGTCCTTCAAAGAGGCTGCGGAAGCGTGCCACGAGGCCCGCAAGGCAGGATGGCGCGTCCGTCACGCTGATGCGTTCCTCGCCACGCTCAAGCTGCACGTCTATCCTTCAATGGGGAGGCTGCGCGTCGATAGCGTTGATGCGAATGACGTTGTGCTAGCACTTAAACCGCTCTGGACTACCAAACCAGCGGCGGCACGCAAGATACGCCAGCGCATCGGCACTGTGCTTGATTTTGCCGCAGGCAAGGGATGGCGTCGATCCGGAATGCCCCGTGACGCAGTACGGCCACAGCTCGCTCGCCAAGCTAAGCCGGGGAACTTTGCTGCGATGGCATACGCGGATGTGCCCGCGTTCGTTTCCGTGTTGCGTGACAGGCAGGCGACGTCGGGTCGGCTTGCACTTATCTTCACGATCCTGACTGCCTCGCGTTCCGGCGAAACGCGGTCGGCGATGTGGTCACATATCGATCTCGAGGCCAAAACATGGACGCGACCGGCTGCGCTGATGAAAGGTGGACAAGAGCACGTCGTTACTCTCTCGGCCTTTGCTATAGCTGTTCTCGAGCAAGCCAATGCGCTGCGGACGACACTTGTAGACGCGCTGGTGTTTCCCGGTTTGGGTGGTCGCCCCTTATCAGATATGACGCTTTTAAAAGCGGTGCGGACTGAAAACGAACCGGCGACCGTTCACGGGTTTAGGTCTTCGTTTCGAACATGGGCAGCCGAGCAGATGCCTACTATGCCCGAACCCGTTGCAGAGGCTGCGCTTGCGCACGTTGTGCCCGATGCTGTCGAGCGGGCTTACCAGAGGGCAAACTTTATCGACATGCGCCGTAAGCTATTAGATGCATGGGGCGATTACTGCGACCGCCGCGATAATGTGCTGCGGCTAGTCGGGTGAGGAGCGCATGGTTAACCGCCTTAAATATTTGCCGACGTGACGTCGACATTGTCCTAGGCTGAGAGCAGATCGACGCACGACACGCCTAGCGCTTCGGCCAACTCGAAGATGGTAACGATCGTCGGGTTCCGTCGGCCGCGCTCGAGCCCGCTGATATACTGCTGAGAGAACCCCGAACGATCGGCCAGCTGCTCCTGAGTCATGCCCCTGTCGAGACGGACTCGGGCAACATTTTCTCCAACCAGCCGCCGCATGTCCATGCGAAGGCAATGGCTTTTATAGCTCGATCTGTTTATCAACTATAGTATGTGGAACCCTGGCCTTGACGGACGAGCCGAGCCAACCCGAGAAGAGCAAGAAAATCGTGCGTATCGGCGCGCTATAGCGGCGTTTGGACGAATACGATTTTTGGCGTTGGCGCGAAAAATGGTGCACATCCTGCAGCGATACCCCGCTGCGGATATCTACGACATGGGCTGCTATAACTCGATTTGGGACGAATATTGTTACGAAGTTCAGCATGGGCCGACCGACCAGTTAAGTTGGGCGTGGGATGCGTTGCTCTTGCCGCATTTGACTATAATCGTGAAAACCATTCCTGAAGGCGAGCGCCTCCTGTTGTCTTTGGACGCAAATGAGATCTTGAATGACCAGTGGGACATCGAGGATTGGAATGCCGTCTCTGAGGAAAACATTCGCCGCGTAGTAGAGCAGGAATTGCGAGGGATTGCGATTGATCGCGACCTCTCACGGATCGTGCAGCGCAGAAAGCGGCCAAAACGCTCGATACGCAAAGCTCGGGTCATTGTTGATCAGTAAAGGTGATGTCCATGAAGCAATGAGGCGAAACGAAAAGAACAACAAATCCAAGCTTTAATCGAGAAAATAGCCGCGGAGCCCCCGGAATACGCGTTCGTGTGCGGCGGGCCGATGGTGTTGTTTCAATATGAAGACATGAGTGATGCCGAGTATTCAGCGTTACAGCGGATTTGTGATGCAAAGGGTCGAAAGCCGACATGGGACGAACGACAGAGGGTCCGAGCGATCTTGCAAAGCTAGATCGCGCGTCCTGCACATCGACGTCGACGGAGTTATTGCAAGCGTTGATCGAATTGCCGAGAGCCTCGACGCGATGGCCATCAGCCCAGCTTAGGACAATTTGCTCTGTAGGTCGGCCTGATACGAACAGACGCAACCAAGCTATCGAAGGCGGCAACCGCGAACGTTTCTGCCGTTCGGGACGTCGGTTCTGCAATCTGAAACCTGCCTTCCGTTCACCGGTTCGAGCCAGAAGCACGTGACAGTTGCGGAGAGCCTGACGGGTTTCAGACTTCAAGATTTTCAGATAACATGAAATCGGATGAAGACGCCCAAGACGCACCGCAGGCTGAAAATATTCTTTGATGGCGGTTGCCGCCCCAATCCCGGACGCATTGAAACTGCCGTAGTGGTGCGTGGCGTCTCACACCTGTTCGACGATTTGGGGCATGGCACCAACAGTGATGCAGAGTGGCTGGCGCTGATATGTGCTCTAGAACTGGCGCAATCGTTAAGCCTTACAAATATCGAATTGATTGGCGATGCGCTCGGGGTAATTCAGCAAGCCCAGAGGGCCATGATCACCGGCCGCGCCAAACACCGCCACGCCGCCAAATTTCTGGTCTCGATGGCCGGGCAACCAATGGCGCGAATCCGCTGGATAAAGCGCGAGCAAAATCTCGCCGGCATCGCTCTGGCAGCGCGGCACTCTCGTTAGCGGGGGTGATCCAAGCCGCCATAGGACGCTTTCTCGATCCGGACGTTCAGCCGATCTCATGTTGACAGTTCCAGCCAACATTGCGGACGCCCAGCGTCGATCTAACCCAATTCGATGACTGCCGTTCGTTCAGGTTGGCGATAACTCAAGACGCGCTACACCTTAGTTCACTTAGGCGTTACGCCGGGCACACACCTTTTAGGATGCCGCATGAAAATCACTTTAACCAAAACGGTCGCAGCTGCGATGATGGCCACCGCATTTCCCGTCTCGCCGGCATTGGCACAACCTTCAGGCAGTGCCCCGGTCGTGTCGAGTGCCGACGCCTTGTTGACAGCCTTTCTCGACAAAGAATTTGTCGCGCTCGTGAGGCAACAGCCTCAGCTCGCCACGCGGCTTGGTATCCAGGATGGCAGTGATCGCTGGAATGACATCAGCGACGAAGCCGCCAGCAAGCAGCTGAAGTGGCGGCAGGCAAGTGTGGCCCGCATGAAATCACAGTTCGACCGCGCAAAACTATCGCCCGAAGCACAGGTTAACTTCGATATCTGGGCGCTCGAAGCCGATCGTGCGGTAATTTCGCACGCCAATCGCGTTTATCGCCCGCCATTTTATTCACGCCTTTACTCGGCGCACAGCCAGCTGCCCGACTTTCTGGTCAACACGCATAATGTTGCCGATGAGATGGACCTGAAAAACTATATCGCTCGGTTGCGTACAATGCCGGCGGTCCTCGAAACGGCCGTCGTTCGTACGAAACTTAGCAGTGCAGCAAGGATCCGTGTGCCAAAATTCCAGATTCGGTCGATTATCGAAGGAAGCGAAAAGCTGATGACGGGCGCGCCCTTCGGCCCTGGCCCCGACGCTGCGCTCTGGATTGACGTAAAGGCAAAGACCGAAGCGCTTGTGGTTGCCAACAAGTTATCTCGTACGAACGCCGATGCCGCGCTCGCCGACGCCCGCGCCGCGATTTTGGGGCTGAAACCAGCCTACGACCGCGTAATTGCGTGGGCGAAGTCCGAGTTACCGACGGCACCGAGCGGTCGCGTCGGAGCAATTTCGCTGCCCGGCGGTGCAGCCTATTACGCCAATGAGCTCAAGCTTAACACGACTACCGACTATACCGCCGACCAGATCCACGCCATCGGTCGTGTCGAAGTTGCACGCATTGAAGGCGAACAGGATCAGCTGGCGCGAAAGGCTGGGTTCAAGGATCGCAGTGCTTATTATGCGGAACGCAACCGGCTGTTCCCACCGAAGCCCTATGACGACGCGTCGCGCGCCGAATATCTCAGCACGGCAAATGCCTTTGTTGCCCGGACGCGCACACTGCTCGGTCCTTATTTCGGTACTCTGCCGGCGTATCGGATCGAAGTGGTTCGCGAACCGGCATTCAGCGAAGTCGCAGGCGGCGCAGCCCATGCCTCCGCGCCCAGCCGCGACGGGACGCGTCCTGCCCGCACTTATGTCCATCTCGTCGGCGATACCAAGGACCCGGCAGCACTTTATACGTTGATGTGTCACGAAGCCATTCCCGGCCATAATATGCAGGGCGACATCCAGGTTCGCCAGCGCGGCGGACCAAAATTCCGCTCGGTCACGGGCTATGTTGCGTTTGGCGAAGGATGGGGGCTGTACGCCGAAGCCTTGTGCAAAGAAATGAATGCCTTTCCCGACGTCGCGGCTGATTTCATGCGGCTTGACGCCGAACTGTTTCGCGCGGCGCGTCTGGTTACGGACACGGGCCTCCATGCGTTCGGCTGGACCGAGGACGAGGCCGTCGCCTATATCAACATCACGGGCCGCCAGCCGCTCGATAGATCACGGTCGGAAGTGCGCCGCTACATTACGCTTCCCGGCCAGGCGACCGGCTACAAAATCGGCATGATAAAAATCATCGAGCAGCGCAAAAAGGCCGAAGCCGCGCTCGGCGCGAAGTTTGATATTCGCGGGTTCCATGACCTTCTTATCGCTTCGGGTTCGCAACCTTTGTCGATCCTCGAACGGCGCGTCGATGACTGGATCGCCAGCCGATCGCAGTGACGTTCAAGATGGGTTGCACCAGCTTGCCGGGCGCGTGTGCAATAATTGATGCTGACTTGTAAGAAAGCAAAGCCTCCAACGATGTAGCCATTGCGACCTTGAGAGGGTGCAGTTTACTGTTGATGGCTGCTTCCGCGAACATTGCGGACGTTGCAACTACGGAAGCGTCTCACTGATAGCTGCCGTACGTTTATACGGAAGCGCAATTAATAGCATCGATCTGCTGGCCCCACCGACGAGAGGGATTAAAGGGACATCATTGCTTGACTTGGCAGTTCGTAGATTGGACCCTTTTCTCAGGGAGAACGGCAAATGATTTTGCTGGTTGGTGTCACGGGTCGGCTGGGCAAAGCGGTGGCGGAGCGTCTCCTGCTAGAGGGAATACCGTTTAGAGCAACTTGCCGCAGTGTGGCTAAAGCAAAATCGCTGACAGACCGTGGTGTGGACGTTGTTCAACTCGACGTGAATGCTGGCGCTAGTGTTGCAGACGCGCTTGCTGGGTCCACCAAAGTTATAAGTTGCATCCATGGGCTACTCGGTGCGTCGAAGGACTCGATCGAGAGGGTCGATATACGGGGACAGAAGGCCTTGATAGATGCGTCTGCTGACGCAGGCATTGAACGCTTTGTGTTTATATCCGCCTTGGGGGCATCTTTCGATCATCCGTCAGAATTCTGGCGGGCAAAGGCCAGCGCCGAGCAGCACCTGAAATCGTCAGGACTTAGATACGTCATTTTGCGCCCAAGTGCTTTCATGGACCTTTACGCGCATGACTTAGTCGGAGCCGCCGTCATGCGGAGAAAGCCGGTTTTCGTTCTGGGCAGCGGCAAGTTGGCTCGCAACATGATTGCGGTCGATGATGTAGCCGCCGCCGTAGTGGCAGCGCTGGTCCGAGATGATCTTTTGAACGAGACGATTGAGATCGGCGGGTGGGAGAGCGTGACGGAGCTAGAAGTGGCGGCAATATATTCAAAGCTCTCGGGCAACCGGGCAAAAGTGTACGCCGTGCCGCCGTTCGCGTTACGTTTGCTGGCCGCAGCTATTTCGCCATTTCATGCCGGCGTCGGCCGACTGCTGCGCTTGCCCCTTCAGCTCGAAAACCGCCAGGACTTGCATATCGAATCTTCAGCTTGGACCGCGCGGCTTGGCATCGATCCAGTTCGCCTTCGCGACTTTGCAGCAAAACAAATTCGTCTGGCCCCGCAGACGTTGACCCCCTAGTCACGTGGCTTTCTGTTTGACCGGAATTGCGGTCGCTATGTCGCCCAACGCGCTGCGCAGCCGCGAAAAATCGGCACTGGCGTCGTCAGTCTTGCCTAGTCGCACTAAAACCATGTCTTGATCGGGTGAAACGATAACGAACTGCCCGAGATGCCCTATGCAGGCATAAAGTGTGTCAGGGCCCTTACCTGGAAATAGCGATGGCGCGTCGGCTACACTGCTTGGTCGATTAAGCCACGTCTGCCCGCCATATTCGGCATTGGTCGGCGATGGCGCGCGCATGAACGCAAGCCATTCGGGAGCGATGATTTGCGTACCGTTGCGCCCTGTGCCCGCTATCAGCACTTGCCCAAGGCGCCCGAAATCATCGAGCGTCATATAAATGATCGACCCGCCGATTTGGGTTCCCGCGCCGTCGAAATCGAGCTTCGCACTGACAATTCCGGCAGGCTTGAACAGTCGCTCTTCGGCAAACGCCCGATAGGCTGCCGCACGCACCTTCGGGTCTTTAGATGGTGTCAGCGTGCGCGCAATGATTTCGGAAAGCAGCAGCGTCGTCAACGATGAGTATTCGAACTTTGCGCCAGGCTCAGTCTCGAGCGGCATGCCTATCGCGCGCGCAGCCATGCCGTCGGTACCGCTGACGAACAGCGCCTGATTGGTGTCGGACGCTTCGACTGGATCGCCAACCTCGGTGTGCGCGAGGCCCGATGCCATATTAAGCAATTGACGCAGCGTGATCGCGCGGCGCGGGTCAGCAGCACCGTGCCATTCAGCGACGGGCGCGGGTGCGTCCAGCGCAAGTTTTCCGTCGTACACCAGCTCGCCAACCAGCACGGCCGTGATCGTTTTTGCCATCGACCAGCTGATGAAGCGGTTTGCATCCGAGTAGCCTGAAGCATAGCGTTTCTGGACGATCTCACCGTTGCGGATCAACAGTACGCCACGTGTTTCGCCGA
>JAYUYR010000054.1:0-2870 GCA_043752405.1 Sphingomonas sp.
CCTGCAATCCCTTGATCGCGGTGAAGGCGTAAACCGCGCCCCAATATCCGCCCGCGCGGTCATGATCGAGGATGAGCGTCATACGCCCACCGCCTCTTCGGCTTTGGCAGCGGCAATACGCTTTGCCGCAAACTTGGCCTTATATTCGGGGCGGTCGACCGGCGTTTTTTCCCAGATGCCCGCGCTGTGGCCTTCGCCGACACCTCCGAAAAACGCTTTCATCTTGTCGAAGCGCGCTTGATTGCCGAGGGCGGCATTGACGACTGTCGCCAGCGAACCCGCGCCCGCCACACCCATCAAAGGGCGTGCCGAAATCAGGTTGGTGAAATACAGCGCCGGGATCGCGTTTGCTTTGGCATGCTGCACCACCGGCGTCGTGCCAATCGCAAGATCGGGTTGATAGCCATCAACTGCCGCCAGATCATTTTCGAGACTGGCGCGATACTGCACCTTCACGCCGCGCGCGATCAGCCATTCGCGGTCAGGATCGCTCCACACCGTGCGTGGGCAGGCTGTGCCGACATAGGGAACATCTGCGCCTGATTCGATCAGCAGCCGCGCGACCAGCAGTTCGGAACCTTCATAACCCGAAACGGTAATCCGCCCCTTGATCGGCTTGGCCGCCAGCGCGGCGCGGATCGCGGGGATGAACTTGTTCTTGGATGCGTCGACCTTGTCCTGCGCGATGCCACATGCATTGCCGACCGCGTCGAGCCATGCCGCCGTGCCTTCGACCCCGACCGGCGCCGATCCGATGACCGTCCGCCCCGCGGCTTCGAATTCGCGGATGCTTGCCGTGTAGAAGGGGTGGATCGCCGCCACCGCCGCGCAATCGAGCGCAGCATAAAGCTCGCGCCATTCGCGTGTCGGAACAACCGGCCCTGCCGCCAGCCCCAGGGGCGCAAGCATCTGGCCAATCCCCACCGGATCGACCGGGAACATTTCGCCGAGCAGCGTGACCGTCGGCAGCGCCGAACGCTCCTTGGGCGCCGCAACCGGACCCGATTCGGCTTCGGCGCGCGCATAGGCGAGCATCGCCCCCGCCAGAACATCCTTGGCTTCGGCATGCGTCGGAATACCGAAGCCCGGCACGTCGATGCCGATGATCCGCACGCCGTTGATTTCCTTGGGCAGCAACTGCAGCGGCACGCCCGATGCGGTCGGCACGCACAGGTTGGTGACGATCACGCTGTCATAAAGCGCCGGATCGGCGATCTGATATACGGCGTCGCGGATATCTTCGAACAGTTTGCCGGTAACGAGCGTTTCCGAATTAAACGGGACGTAACCCACCGTCCGCCGCGCACCGTAAAAGTGGCTGGTGAAGGTCAGGCCATAAACACAGCAAGCGGAACCCGACAAAATCGTTGCGGTCCTCCGCATACGCAGACCCACCCGGAGCGACCCGAAAGCTGGGCACATCGATTGCGGCTGGTCATGCGGGCCCTTGGGATAGTCCGCATCATAACGATCGAGCACGTCGGATTTGCCCTCGGCAATGGCAGCGTCCCGAAGCGTCGAGCCGCTATTACAGGCGCCCTCAGACTGCATCGTAAACCACTTCTAGGCTCGCCTTGGGCACGAAAGCCTTGCCGCGCATATCGCCCTGCGTTGCGGGGTGCAGCGTGTAATCCGCGCCTGTGATATCGGCACTGAAGAGCCCGAGCAAGCCGTCCTGATCGAGCGGCGTCGGGCGCAGCGGCGGCGCGCTTGCGACATTTTCGGCCAAGTCTTCGAACAGCGATGCCCATTGCCCGCCGGGCTTGCCGATAATCTGGTAATTCGCCGATTTCTTGCGAATGTCCTCGTTCGCCGGAATCGCGGTCAGCACCGGGATGCCCACGGCTTCGGCAAAGGCATTGGCCTCGCCAGTGCCGTCGTCCTTGTTCAGGATCATCCCCGCCACGCCAACATTGCCGCCCATCTTGCGGAAATATTCGACCGCCTTGCAGACGTTGTTCGCGACATAGAGCGACTGCAGGTCATTCGACGCGACGACAATGACTTTCTGGCACATGTCGCGCGCGATCGGCAGGCCGAAACCGCCGCAGACAACATCGCCGAGGAAATCGAGCAGGACATAATCAAAGCCCCATTCGTGAAACCCCAGTTTTTCGAGCGTTTCGAACCCGTGGATAATTCCGCGCCCGCCACAGCCACGCCCGACTTCGGGGCCGCCCAGTTCCATCGCAAAAACGCCATCGCGCTGGAAACAGACATCCTCGATGCCGATTTCCTCGCCTGCCAGTTTCTTCTTGGCGCTGGTTTCGATGATCGTCGGTGTCGATTTGCCGCCGAAGAGCAGGCTCGTCGTGTCCGACTTCGGATCGCAGCCGATCAGCAGCACCCGCTTACCCTGCTGCGCCATCATGTAGGACAGGTTCGCCAGCGCAAACGACTTGCCGCTGCCGCCCTTGCCGTAAATCGCGATAATCTGGGTTTCTTTGGTCACGGGTCCGGTGTGGACAGGATCGGGCTCTTGGCCGGCTTCGTCGCGCAGGGCACCGATATCCAACATACTCATAGACTGTTCCAATCAAGAACCATTTTAAGGCAGGCGGGGTCGCTGAAGGCTTGCGGGTAGGCATCCGCTGCATCTGCTGCCGGCTGGATATGGGTGACCAAATCGTCGAGGCTTAGTGCGCCCGAGGCGACCATGCCGGTTACGGCTTCGAGATCGCTTGGCAGAAATTCGGCGGCAATCCGCAGCCTGGCTTCGCGCATGAAGGCGGGCGGGAAGGTGAAGCTCAGCTTTTCGTAGAAACCGGCAAGCACGACTTCGCCACCGCGCGCCAACCGCGCAATCAAACTGTCGAGCAAAGTGCCGTCGCCGCTGGCATCATAGATCGCCTTGTAGTCGCGACGGTCAT
>JAYUYR010000055.1:0-2863 GCA_043752405.1 Sphingomonas sp.
GCTCGCATAGGTTATCGTCGAATAGTAAACCGCCGCTTCGAGGTTCTGCACCGCGCCGACCACCAGATAGACTGCGGCGTAGAGCCAGATCTCGATCCCGTGCAGGGTGAACAGCGCAAGCACGATAACTAGGATTGCCATCGCCCGTTTAAGCGAAAAATGATGATGCGCTTTGGCGGCATCCACTTTTAGACGCATTCCGCGTGCAAGCGCTGTAATTCCCGCACCGTGAATAAGGATCGTTGTGACGACCATCGCTGTTGCCAGTGTCAGTTGGATCAGCATCGCGCGCTACGCCCCGAAACAAGCCCGCCGATCATGGTGTTACTTTTGACCGAGCTTGACCTGCAGCAGGACCAAACTTGCGTCGCCGGGATATGCCGAAGCGGTAAAGCCCATCTCACGTTCCATCTCGATTGCTTCGTGATGGTCGCGCGCCTCGATCGATTCGAGCGTTTCGACGCCCCTGATCTCGGCCAGACGCGCAACATGTTCGAGCAGCGTCCAGCTGATGCCCCTGCGCTTGTAGTCCGCACGAATGGCCATTGCGACTTCTGCGTGTTTGCCGTCGGGATCGGACGCGAGCATGGCGGATGCGATCACGGTTGTTCCGTCCGCGTCAATCGCGAGGATATTTTCGGTACGCTGGTGATCGACATTGGCGAGCGTCGCGATCAGATGTGGCCCGATGGTATTGATGGGGCTGAGAAAGCGAAAGCGCAGGTCGTCTTTCTCGACGTGCGTGAAGAATTCGGCCAGCGCGGGTTGGTCAGCGGGCTTTGCGGCACGCACCTGAAACACGTAGTTTGACTGGGTGGTGAGTGTCATTTCAGTTCGTTCAAGTTCCTGCAGGGTCATCGCACACGTCCTTTTGTTTCACTGGCGCGAGATGCCGGACAACCAGGCCACCCCGCCATCCGTAAACATCCCTAATGCTGCATCCCGACAGGTTCTCGATCAGTCAAAGCTTCAACGACAGCTCCGTCGCGGCCGTAAACATCCGGATACTTCGCGACACTGCCATCGGCGGCTGCGCGGACAGTGAAGTAAACGACAAAGATCGGAACTTGCGCTCCGAGATCGGCCTTGATTGTTCTGCCACTGGCGAGCGCTGCATCAATGCGCGCACGATCCCAGCCTGGCGTTCCGAAGAGCAGCGCCTCGGCAAGATCGAAGGGGCGGTCAACTCGCATACAGCTCCCTCAATTGCTTCGACTAATTCATGGAGATCGATCGGCGACCAGCGCGGCATTATCGGCTCGGTAGCACGGCTCTTTGATTTGATCGAAAGCGATGCCGCCAAAATAACGTGTTGCACGGTCAAACTGTGACCTTCAGGCGCGCAACGGCATCCAGCAATCGTTCGTGGTCCAACGGCTTTTCGAACACCTGAAAATAGCCCACCGCAAGGGCGCGGCGTTCGAGCGTTGCATCGAAATGCCCGGATATCAAAAGCGCTGGTCCCAACCATCCTTGCTTTCGCAACCGCTCAAGCAAGCTGAGTCCGTCGATATCGGGCATGAGATAATCGGCAATCAGACAGGCTTGCGAACCACCGGCCAGTTTTGATTCGAGAACTGCCTCGCCGTCCGCATAGAGCTCGACGTTGTATCCCCGCGCGGTAAGCCACAGCCGCAACGAATTTCGAACCGCCGCATCGTCGTCGACCAAAATCACCTTCATTTCTCTTTCCCGGCCTCCCACCCGGTTAGGGCGTGACAGGAATGAGGGCTCGGCGCTTTACGTAATAATCCCGACTCCATGGTCTGATGGTTCACTCCACCCCGCGGCAAACGCGATGCGAAGCGCCTCGGCGAGGCTGCGAACTTCAAGTTTCGTCATCAGATGTGCGCGATGGATCTCCACTGTGCGGGGGCTTATCCCCAGATCGTAGCCGATGGTCTTATTTGGTAGCCCGTTGACAAGTCCATGCAGCACGTCACGCTCTCGCGGCGTCAGCGCTTCCAGCCGTATTACTGCGAGCTCAGCGCGCTCGGCCCAATGCCCGCTCTGGTCGATGCGCGCAAAGCCTTCGTCCAGTGCCGCCAGCAATTCTGCCTTTTCGAATGGTTTCTCCAGAAAATCGATTGCGCCTGCCTTCATCGCGGCAACCGCAACGGTAACGTCGCCATGCCCGGTCATCACAATTACAGGTAAGGCGATGCCGCAGGCCTTAAGCTCGGCCTGCACCGCCAATCCATCAAGTTTTGGCATACGCACGTCGAGCAGAACACACCCTGAATCAAGGTGTCGTGCTTCAATCAAGAAGTCGACACCAGATGCAAAGGTCGTGACGACAAACCCCGACGTTTTAAGCATGAAGCTTGCCGACCGCCGGATCGCATCGTCGTCGTCGATGAGATATACGTGCCGTTCGACAGTCATTCTTCCTCCCCGGCTGCTGCAAGCGTGAAGCGGAATGCAGTGCCGCCCTCACTGGGCTTATCGAGCCAGATCTTGCCGTCATGCGCTTCTATGATGGTTTGGCAAATCGAAAGCCCCAAGCCCATTCCATCGTCCTTCGTGCTAACAAAGGGCCGAAAAAGATCGCTTTCCACCTCGGGATCGAGGCCGGGGCCGGTGTCAACGACGCTAACTTGAACCATTCGGTCGGCAGTCAAGATTGCAGAGATCGTTAGTCTTCGCACGGGCGCATCGGTCAGGGCCTCGACGGCATTGCGGATCAGGTTAACCAGCACTTGTTGGATCTGAACCTTATCGACGAGGACGCCCTCGATCCGTTTATCGATGTCGAGACGGATATCGATGCCGAGTTCGGCTACGCCAATCAAGGCAAGCGCGTTGGCACCGTTGATCAGCCCGCGTAGATTCTCGACGCACTTGTCGGTGTCACCACGCGCGA
>JAYUYR010000056.1:0-2860 GCA_043752405.1 Sphingomonas sp.
CCGAGGAAATGGTCGGCAGTCGGCCTGTGGCGATGATCCACGTGGAGGATCGAGCACGCGCGTTGGAAGTCTGCAGCTCTATATTGTCGGGCAGCGAGAGTTCGATCTGCAGCTATCGGCAGCAACACCGTGACGGCCATTACATCTGGCTGGAAGCCAATTACCGGCTGGTCCGCGATGCGGCGGGTGAACCACTCGAATTCGTCGCGAGCGTCCGCGATGTGAGCCGCCGACACGCCCTCGAGAACGAAGCTGCCGAGACATTGGCACGGCTGCAGGACAGTCAGCGACTCTCCGACATGGCAGCCTCACTCGCTAGTGTCGGTCATTGGCGCGTCGACCTGATCCGCGGCGAAGTCAGTTGGTCGGAGGAGGTCTATGCCATCTTTGGCGTCGGACGTGAACATGTGCCGACGATGGATAATGCCATCGACACGCACCATCCCGACGATCGCGAGCGCGTGCAGGATACAATCGCCACTGCGATGGAGCAGGGGAACGCTTATACTTACACTGCCACGCTGATAATGCCCGACCTGTCCCTAAAAGTTGTCACAGTTCAAGGCCAGCCCGAACGCGCCGCCGGTAATCAAACAGTCGGAATCATCGGCGTCATACAGGACGTTAGCGCCCAGGTCACCGCGCAGGAGGCGCTGCGCCGTAGCGAGCTTCAGTATCGCCTCCTCGCGGACAACGCGACCGATGTCGTGCTTCGGACCGCAAACGATGGCTCGGTCGTCTACGTGTCGCCGTCATGCATCGAACTTTCGGGTTTGACACCCGACGAACTTACTGGACGCCCCAGTGCCGACTTCATTCATCCCGACGACTACGACTTCGTCCATGCCGCGCATGTCGCGATCATCACAGGCGCGAAGCAAGCCGCAACGGTCGAATACCGTCTGCGACACAAAAACGGGGACTGGCGCTGGCTCGAGTCGCACATGAAGCCATGGCGCGCACCGGAAGACGAGAACGGCGGCATCATTTCAGCGATTCGCGACATTCAAAGGCGCAAGTTGCTCGAGGCAGAATTAGTCGCCGCGCGGGATGCGGCGGAGAGTGCAGCCCACGCGAAGTCCGCTTTCCTCGCTAATATGAGCCATGAGATACGCACGCCGATGAACGGCGTTCTAGGCTTCACCGAGCTCGTGTTGTCGGGCGATCTCAACCCGCAACAGCGCCAACATATTGAACTGATTGCTGAATCGGGACGTTCGATGATGCGGCTGCTGAACGACATCCTCGACATGTCGAAGATCGAGGCGGGCATGATGTCAGTGTCGGCAGAGCCAGTTGATCTGCGCCACATCATTGGACGTTGTATCGACCTGATGACCCCCGTCGCGAGCGCAAAAAACCTTACAATCTTGACCGAGATCGATCCCAACCTCCCGGAAAGCTTCGTCGGCGATACGCATCGGCTGCGCCAGGTGATGCTTAATTTAATAGGCAACGCAGTAAAATTCACGGCAAGCGGTTCAGTTCAGGTGCACGCATGTGCCACTGGCGGCAGTCTGAAAATCGACGTCGCAGACACCGGGATCGGCATAAGCAAGGCACGTATCGGCTCGATCTTTCAGCAATTCACACAGGCGGATGATACAACCGCGAGGGTGTATGGCGGGTCCGGCCTCGGTCTTACGATCAGTGATCAGCTTGCCAAGCTGATGGGCGGCTCAATCACGGTGCATAGCATTGAGGGACAAGGCACGACGTTTACGCTGACGCTGCCTCTGATCGAAGGCACACAATCGCCAGCGGCCAACGTAGTCGAAGCGCGCGAGGCCGCCGTACCGGAAGACCTCCGCCGACCGCACGTGTTAATCGCCGAGGATCATGACATCAATCAGGCGTTGATCCTGGCCATGGCGCAACGCGCCGGCATGGACGCGCAAATCGCCTGCGACGGAGCCGAAGCGGTCACCATGGTCGAAGCAGCCGCACGCACGCGTCCGTTCGACCTTGTACTCATGGACATGCAGATGCCAAAGGTTGACGGGCTCGAGGCAACGCGACAGCTTCGGACTGCCGGCTATTCGGCCGACCACCTCCCGATCATTGCGCTCACTGCCAACGCCTACGCCGAGGATGTTCAGGCCTGTCTTGCCGCCGGCATGCAGGGCCATTTGGCAAAGCCGGTCCGCCTTCGAGACCTGACCGAGACCGTGAGCCTCTTCATACGCGCAAGGCGCCCGATTTCGATTCATACCGAGAAATTGCCGCCTGAGGTGAACGATCCGCTAATGACGCGTTACCTCGTTCGAAAGGCTGACACGCTGGCCGCGATCGAAGCGCTGATCGAAGCTGGGCATTGCTCCGACGACGAAGCGCGCATTGTCGCCGAGTCAATGCACAAACTGGCAGGCATCGCCGGCTTCTTTGGCGATCCGCATGTCGGCGAGTTAGCCCTGGCGATCGAGAAACGTCTGCAGGGCTGTCGGGGCAAGGCGCGGATGAAGGCAATCGCCGAGGGGCACGAACAGCTTCGCAAGGCGGCCTGACTGCGACCGTGACCGCGTTGCAAGGTTGAGCAATGCCACACGCTATGCATCAGGCCGAAGGCTCTGTTTGAGAGCAGATCACCTCTCTTCATATTTGCCGTAGCGCGATGGTAATTTTACTGTTGCCACGGACAGCCCCTTGTTAACGGAGCTCGCTTTAAGCGAGTGTTATCGTCGATATACGGTCGAGACATCCGGCGCATCTTCAATAACCGGCGGGCCGAATTGCAAGAAGGGGATCTATATGCCGGAACTAGCGGTGGCACGACCTGCTGACGAACTGGACACAGAGCGCGACCGTCGTCGCAGTGACCGCTTTGTAACGATTTTCCGCGTCGGCAAGGTGACCCGCTTTA
>JAYUYR010000057.1:0-7362 GCA_043752405.1 Sphingomonas sp.
ATCTGCTCGTCGGTTAGCCAGTACAGGTCGCTCATGCTCAATCTCCTTGCGGAGCCTGAATCAGATCGCACCTCTCAAAACAATGGGTCCTGACCCTAGCGCCGATTTTTGCTGGTCGTAGTTATTAGGCTTCATCGTCCGAAGTTGAGAGGGAATCCTGCGATTGAAGCTTTTGCCTGGCCAGAGCGCGCTTGTAGGAGGCCTTTTCGTTCCGGGTGGCACGTTGCCATCCATGGTAACCGCGCACCATCAGCTGTCGGCATCGTCCGCACGTAGTCTCAAAGCTGGATCGGCTACTCCCTACTTTGGGTCGCAGCAGTCTGTGGCCGCGAAAATAGCACCATATATGCTTCACGGCTTACCTCTCATGCATCTGCCGATCGACGATTGCGGCGACCGAGGGTTTTTTGACTTTTGCTATTTTTCTGTTCCCAGAAAACAAGCCATTCTTTCCTTCGATAGATCTGCCATCGCAGTAAAGGTATAAAATGCTCACCACTGTGCAGTACCCACCCACCCATCTCTGAGCGTACAGCTTTCGGTAGCAGTCGAGTAGCGGATTAAACTGTCAACTTAGTGATAGTTGGATTTCCGACCCAGCAAGCTTCCCCGCCGAGGTATCGACGGCATCGAGAGAGAAATAAAATTTCGCGGCCAGGCCCATACCCACCTGTCCGCGGGGGCAAGGCATCGACGCCAGGGTTTACTGCGTCACCTCATAGAATTCGGTTAAGGCACCGTCGGGGTCCGCAACAGCAAACAAATCGACGCGGCCCATGCCGGCAACTGAAACGGCGCGCACGCTCTGTACCGCGGGTACGCCACGCTCAGCGACCTGCGCCTGATATTGGGCTAATCCCTTCACGGGATAGCGGACCGACAATATCCCCAAATTGGGTGCACGCGCAAAGCCAGAGGCGCTCTTGCCCACCAACCCTACGAACTCCATCACCTCGACACGCCCGGCTTCCCCGTCCACCGGCTGCAGCGCGCTGGCGCGTCGGATTACCGTCTGTGTCAGATTGTGCGGCAAAGAGAAATTAGATGCCTGCGGCGCGGGGTCGCGATAATCGCTATCGAATACTGTTTTGAATCCCAACTTGCGATAAAAGCCGACAGACGCCCGCTGGTCGCGAACCATGCGCATCGAATTGAAGCCCTGGCTGATGCTGCCGAGCGAAAAGGCGGTAAACGGCGGGGTCGACCGTTCATAGACGGCGAGTTGAAAACCATCCGGGCCCTGCAGGACGACATTCTTGAGCACCGACCCGCCGAACTGAAAGCCGATCGGTTCGCTCTCGGCCCACCAGCCAGATGCGATTGCGCGGTCGAACACCGACTGCACGTCCTTCGACCGCACCATGATCGAAAAGATGCCTCCCGTGTCCCACGCGCGCGCGGCGAGCCGTACCGGACGCTGGACGACGCCTTGGAAACGGACAAAGCGTATGCAGCCGGTGTCGGTGGCCGGTGCGCAAACCCGCATGAAGGCTGCGGTAGCCGTCGCGGGCAGTCGCCAATAATGAAGCTCGTCGCGTGACAGCTGACCCTTTTCCGTCACCTGCCAGCTGCCGACTTCGCGCAACAGGCGGCTTGCCTTATCCAAATCGCGGACGCTGACAATCGCTTCGGTCCAGGGACCGACTTGCTGCGCTGTCGCCGACGTCGCAGCACATATCGCAACGCACGCGAGCACTCGTATCGCTAAAAGATCAGCGCCCGCCCGTAACCTCAAGTCCTTCGGATCGTCCGGGCGCGGTCCGATCATGGATTTGTGCGGTGGTCGCGTTCCATGACGTTAATGAGTACATCGTCAGGGCCGTAGAACATCAATTCGCGCGACCTCCCGATTTTTACAGGTGGGGATATGATCGTCCAGCCGCCCGCCTTTAACCTTTCGACGAGCGGATCAAGCGCGGGCATGTAGAAGACCAGAACGCCTTCACCGATGTTGACCGACCCGCGCTTCTTGCGCACGCGTTGAAGCTTCGTACCGCTAACCTGAAAAAGTCCGAGCATGCCATAGGGGATGCCTTCCGCCTTAAGGATGCGGAAATTGACTTTCGCACTTGCCGGTATGCCAAGCACCGCGCCCGCCGCCGGGCCGGTAAAGTCGCCTTGGTAGAATAGTTGCTCGAGACCGAGCGTGTCGCGGTAGAAACGCGTCGCGGCTTCGAGATCCGAAACGAATAGCGCGGTGCGCACGAGGCGACTGATATCGAGCGCGCCGGTCGGCTTGTTTGCTGGAGCTGCGGTTTGGGCAGCAGCGGGGGACAGCGTCAGGGCTCCGGCGACAGCCGCGACAATCGCGCGTTTGAGAAGTGCTATTGTCATCAGAAATTATACTTTGCTCGGACCATCCACGTGCCCGGTTGGTTGATGTAGGTCGTGTTCGACAGCGCAGACTGGACATATTCCTTGTTAAAGCAGTTTACGCATTCAGCCGACAGCTGCCATCGTTTTTCCGGTCCGCGTAGTGCAAGCGAGGCGTTAACGAGCCAATGTGCTTCGCTTCGGGACCCTGCAAGAAAAGTGCCTGACCTCGGGTTGTTGGCGAAGGTGCCGTTGGTTCCCGTCACGGCGCCGCTGTAGATTGAGAAATTATTGGTTTGAACCTCCGCATCGCCTGCATAGCTGGCGTTGACCGAGGGAATGAGGCTCAGACCAGAGTTGCCGAGCGATGCGACGTAGGATGCGCCCAGTGCAAGCGACAGATCGGGCGTACGCACGGGCATGGCGATTTCGCCCTGGGCGGTGACGATACCGGCCGCACATGTCGTGATGCGCGGCCCGCCCGGAACGTTCGGACCACCCGCAATCTGTCCGAGTGCCAGCGCCGCCCGGCATTCGGCCTGCTGCGCGTTGACCGACAGAACACCATATTGATCGGTATTGGGCAAGCTGCGATTCACACGATATTCGTCGTTCTGGTAGCCGGCATTTGCGTAGAACGTCAGGCCTTCGACTGGCGCGACTGTGAGTTCGGCCTCGATCCCCTTGTTACGATAATCGGCGAAATTGCCAGTTATAAAACCGATTGTCCCGTTCGCGCGGAGCAGTCCGGAAATGACCTGGAGACTTTTCGAGTCGCCGTAATAGCCGGTGACGTTCATTCGGACACGACGATTGAAGAATTCACTTTTCAGCCCAAGCTCGTAGCTCCAGATCGTCTCTGGCCCGAACGGCAGCACTTCGGAAGGCGCCGCACCGCGCGCGTTCCAGCCGCCTGATTTGAAGCCACGGGTCGCGCTTGCAAACAGCAAGATGTCCTTGTTCGGGCGATAATTAAGGGCAAAGCGCGGCGTCCAGATGCCGACGCGCTGAGATTGCGGGATCGCGCGTCCGTTGGGTGCGGTTAAATTTGCATTGTCTAAGCAGGGCGCGGTGGGTGTGGCCGCGGGATTGGTACCACAAAACTCCACACCCCCAATGGCAACACGAACGGGGCGTGAATCTCGAAGTTGCAACACCTTGGTCTCGTCGGTGTAGCGCACGCCTGCGGTCAGCGTAATTTTATCGCCAAGATTGAGATCGGCCTGCGCATAACCCGCGTAGGCAGATGTCGTGTTGCGCAGCACACGATCGGCAAGCACGATCTGCGTCACCGACGACAGTGAAAAGAGGTCGGCAAAATCGGTTCGGTTTCGCTCGTCGAGATAGAAAGCGCCTGCGACAACGTCTACAAGGCCTTCGCCAAGCGAGGCGTTGATCTTGATTTCCTGGCTGAACTGCTCGTGCCGCCCGTCGTTCAAGATGACGAACGAGCCACGGGTATCGCCGCGGAAGGGCGGATTAGCCGCTGCGATCGAGGGCCCCGCCCGGCCATCGAAGAAGTCGAGCCCAAAGCGCTGGCTGAGAGCGACATAACCCGTGATGAACGACAGGGTCACGTTTTCGGCAACGCCCAGCGTCAAGTTGGCAGTGACGAGATCGGTTGCTGTACGGTTGCCTTGGAGGAAATTTGCCTTGCGTCCGCGGATAACGTTTGGCGCATACAGCGTCGCCGCGCCGTCAGTGCCCTTAGGCAAACCCGTCGTAACGAACCGACCATTGCACTGTGTGGCATCACGCGGATTGCACGTAAAGTTCAGGATGTTTTCGGCGTCGTTGACGATGTGGGCATACGCCGCGTCGAAGGTTGAGTCGCCCCCAAGATCGCCATTAATCGCAAACCGCGCACCCCAACCATCGTCGTCGTTCAATCGATCGCCGGTTGTTACGTTCAGCGCATAGCCGTCATCGTCCTGAAAATATCCACTGAACTTGGTTGAAATGCGCTCGCCAAGCGGCACATCTACCGAGGCGCGCGCCAACTTTTTGTTGAACCGGCCATAGCCGATTTCGGCGTAGCCCCCGAATTCGCGACCGGGCTTCCGCAATATGACTGATATGGCACCCCCAGTTGTATTTCGGCCGAACAGAGTCCCCTGCGGTCCGCGCAGAACTTCGATCCGCTCGACGTCGAATAGCGACAGGTTATTCGAGTTCTGGCGCGAGAGATAAATATCGTCGACATAGGTGCCGATCGGCGGGTCGAATGTCGCGATGCTTTCAACATTGCCGAGGCCGCGAAGAAAATAGGCATTGGCAGACCCGAGGCCGGTATTGTTGTTGGCAACAAAGTTGGGAATGAACTGCCCGAGTTGAAGGGTGTTAGTTACTCCCTGCGTTGCAAGTTGCTCCGCCGAAAACGCCGAAATCGCAATTGGCACGTCCTGGACACGTTCGGCGCGACGCTGGGCGGTCACGATGAGGTCGTCCACTCCCTGTGCTTTTTCGCTTTCGGAGGCAACCTGTGCCCAACTTGGGCCAGTTGTCGCCAGCGCAATTATGGCGACACTGGCCTTCAGCATCATCGAACCCATCCTGTCATCTCCCCGTCGGTCGAGCCTTTGCTCTGTTCCGCAAGTCAGTTCGTACTCATCACTTGTCCAGACAAGTTTTCATGACTAGAGAACAATGTCAAGGGAGCGATGGGGGTGCTGCTAACACGAACGTTCTGCCCGCTAGCAAGCTTGGCTAGCAATGGGCAATGTCGTGCGGCTTGTCACCGCCGCAAGGTGCCTCCCGCATTAGTCTAATAGCGCTCGCTTTCTGACAAAAGTTTTTGTGCTGCAAAGTCTTCCAGGCGAATTGGGTCGATGCCCAGTAGCGCTGTCCATGATGAAGCATCGAGGTGCAAATCTTCACGCCCCACGAGTTGTAGGGGTAAGCGCAATAAGTGGCCGATCCCGGCGTGAAAAGGAGAGATCAGCGATGCCAGTGTACGTAATGCTAATGGCGGCACGGCGTATAGTTTCGCCTTGCCGCCCGACAGGCTGGCATAGGTTGCCGCGATGTCTCTTCCATTCAGACTTTCCCAGCCACCAATCTCAATTGTCACATTGGTCAGATCATCTCTGACTAGAGCCGTAACGGCTGCCGCCGCGACATCTTCAACCGCAATCATATTGCGAGCCATTTTGCCGCTGCCCAGCACGACAGCAGGCTTTCCTCCGAGAATAGCGGCACCAACAAGGTCATGAGCGTACAGATCCATAAACGCGCTAGGGCGCAAGATGACGTACTTCATGCCCGAAGCTTTCAGATGCTGCTCGGCCCGAGCCTTAGCCCGCCAAAGCTCTGCTGGATGATGTGGCGATGCCCCCAAGGCCGAAATAAACACAAAGCGTTCCAATCCCGCTTTCGCAGCCGCATCGATCAATGCCGATTGGCCTTGTATGTCGATCCTATCGATCGAGGCCCGCGACTGTCCGAGCAGTCCGTGAACGCAGCTGACAACCTTCGTCATGCCTGACAGCGCCTGCGCTAGGCCGGCACCCGTCTCAAGGTCGAGCGCCACGATTTCAACACCACGGTCAGCCAGCGATTGTGCTTTGGCAACGTTACAACAGGCTCCGCGAAACGAGATGCCGTCCCGCAAGAGGCGCTCCGCTACTGCTTTTCCCAGCCGTCTCGTAACGCCAATTATCACAATCATCAGAAGCGCCCCCGCTCGTAAAATGGTTCCACTTGTGTGTCGCCAAGTCAAGCAAATGGCTGGCTCTCCCATTGGGCATTTTCAAGTATCGGAAACATCTGCGGCTCAAGAACTACGCAATTATCCGGGAATAAGCCGATCAGAACAGCCCCTCGATCCTACCATCAGCATCGATTTAGATGGACTCGGCAGCGGGCACGCGCGGCAGACCTGGCATCGTCATGATTTCGCCGCAGACCGCCACGACAAACCCTGCACCAGCGGCAAGCCGCACCTCCCGTACCGGCACGATGTGCCCGGTCGGAGCGCCAAGTGCTGCGGGGTCAGTTGAAAAGCTGTACTGCGTTTTGGCGATACATACCGGCAAATGGCCGTGGCCAGCCTGCTCCCATCGCGCCAACGTCGCGCGAACCTCTGCCGATGCAACCGCTGCATCGGCTCGGTAGATTCGCCTCGCAACGGTATCGATTTTGTCGAAAAGGGGCAGGGTATCATCATACAGCGGCGAAAATTGAGACGGTGCATCAGAGATGGCGACAACGCGCTTGGCGAGTTGCTCTGCGCCCGCACCACCATCCGCCCAATGCGTACAAACGGTGCTGTCAGTCCGATGCGAACTCGTCTCTGGTTGACGCACTGATCCTGAAGCCGGCGAGCGGCTATCCCATGAGGGATTGCCACTCAGCCAGGGCGGCTGAGCGTCGTTGCTTGTATTCCTGACGACTGACGAGATGGCGTTCCTGGTTGAAGTGGTTGGCGACGTTGGCATGGACACTGGCGAATTTCTGCAAGGTCTTCATTTGTCGAAACCGCAGCATTGCCCGTTCTCGTCGTCGGAATGGCAGGTGGCTGTTTTCCACCCTGTTATTGGCCCAGCGGCCGATCGTTTGCTTGTCGGTGTTGCCGAGTTCTTTCATCGCTGCCCGGTATGAGGTGAGGCCATCAGTTGTAATCGCAGTGGAAGAACCGTGGCGCTTCAGCGTCTTCTTCATGAAGTTAAGTGCGGCCTGCTTATGACGGGTTTTTGTAACGAAGCTTTCAAGGATCTCGCCTTCGTGATCCACGGCGCGCCACAGATAGTGCATCTCGCCGTTGATCTTCACGTACATCTCGTCAAGGTGCCATCGCCAATGGGTGACGCCCCGCATCCTGCTTACCCGCTGCCGTCGGATGTCCCCCGCGAACATCGGGCCAAACCCGTTCCACCAGAACCTCACCGTCTCATGACAGAGGTCGATGCCTCTCTCAAACAGCAGGTCTTCCACATTCCGCAATGAAAGCGGAAACCGCACGTACATCATGACTACCAGGCGAATAACTTCGGGGGACGCCTTGAAGCACCGGAACGGACTGTATGGTTTTGCTCTCGATTTTCGTTTCAT
>JAYUYR010000058.1:0-7343 GCA_043752405.1 Sphingomonas sp.
CGCACCCGCAAGGTGACGTTTGCCTCGCTCGCCTAAGCGATAGCGTAACGGGGGACAGGGGTCTGGCAGTAATGCCGGACCCCTTTTTTTATCGCGGAACCTTATCGGCAATCCCCCGCACCACGGCGTCGCGATCGGGATAGCGCGCAGCGACCATCGCTTTGTAACGCGCCAGCGTCGCCGCATCGACTTTGTCAGGCGTCCCGCAATCAAACGGCGGATGCGGATCATATTCAATACCTAGCTGCACAAACTTCGCATGGTCCTCGCCGCGGATTGCAGCCGTCAATGCCAGCGCAAAGTCGATTCCCGCCGTCACCCCGCCGCCGGTCACACGGTTGCGGTCGAACACAATGCGCTCGGCGACCGGCTCGGCACCGAACCACGCCAACTGATGCCGCGATGCCCAGTGCGATGTTGCTTTGTAGCCATCCAACAGGCCCGCCGCCGCAAGGATCAGCGACCCTGTGCACACGCTCGTCACCCATTGCGCGTCCGCCGCCACGCCACGTACCCAATCGAGCGTCTCGGCGTCCTCCATCACTGCCACGGTCCCGAAACCACCTGGCACGCATAAAATATCGGTCCGCCGCACCTCATCGAAGGTCACCGTCGGCAACAAATCGAATCCGGCATCGGTCGGCACCGGTTCACGCGATTTCCACACAAGGTCGATTTTCGCATTGCCAAGCCGCGATAACACCTGTGCCGGGCCGGTCAGATCGAGCTGCGTGACATCGGGAAAGAGCAGAAAGGCGACGTGGATTGGGGTCATCATCTGTCTCCGGGTGCTGGCGGTAACGCCGCGCTAAATACCGAGCGCCTTGCGCAATTCGGCATTGACCCGACTCTGCCACCCGGCCCCCTGCGCGCGAAACCCTTCGATCACGGCATCATCAAGCCGGATTGTCACCTGTCGTTTGGGATTATCGAGCCTCGGCCGTCCGCGCTTCGTCAGCGTCCCCTGCGCGGGTCGAATGATCTTGTCGCCAATGCGGATTTCAGCACGATCCCATTGATCAGCTGTCCATTCAGTCAAATCATCGTCAGCCCAGTCGGGCGGTGAAGGCTTTTTGTTCGCGCTCATTGCACTTTCTCATCGAAATGACACGGATACCATTTTCTGTTGGCGTCCACGCAATCATGACCAATCGATTGTCGATCAGCCCATATGTCCGGAGGCGTTGTTCGGGATAGTCAAACCGATCATCCTCCAATTCCACGACCAATCCATCGAAAATCTTGCCAGCATCGGCAAAATCCAGTCCACGGTCTCGAAGCGTCTGCTGTCGTTTCGCTTCATCGAAGTCAATCTTCATTCTAATGCCTCAGGCCTATTAACGTAACGCCAAAAATTGTCAAATATTATCGTCGTTACATTTAATCACGCCGCCGCCAGCAGCGCCTCGGCCCCGCCCAGATCGACCGAGACCAGTCGGCTGATCCCCTGTTCGACCATCGTGACTCCGTAAAGCCGGTGCATCCGTGCCATCGTCACTGCGTTATGCGTCACGATCAGATAGCGCGTGTCGGTGTCGCGCGTCATCGCGTCGAGCAGGTCGCAGAAGCGCTCTACATTGGCGTCGTCGAGCGGCGCATCGACTTCATCGAGCACACACAACGGAGCCGGGTTGGTCAGGAACAGCGCAAAGATCAACGCCACTGCGGTCAGCGCCTGTTCGCCCCCCGACAATAACGTCAAAGAGGACAGCTTCTTGCCCGGCGGCTGCGCCATGATCTCGAGTCCCGCGTCGAGCGGATCATCGCTGTCGATGAGCGCTAGATGCGCCTCGCCGCCATTGAACAACGTGCCGAACAAGTCGCGAAAATGCCCGTCAACCGCCTCGAAAGCCGCGCGCAGACGGGCGCGCCCCTCGCGGTTCAGACTGCCGATCGATCCGCGCAACCGGTGCACCGCTTCGGTCAGTTCGGCCATCTCGACGGCATTGGTTTCACGCCCCGCTTCAATTTCGGCAAGCTCGCTTTCGGCGACGAGATTGACTGGCCCGAGCCGCTCGCGCTCCAGCGTGGCCCGCTCCAGCCGCGAAGATTCGTCCGCACCGACGCTGTTGGCATCGAAGCCCAGTTTCTCCGGCAGCACTGCGGCAGGGCACTCGAACCTTTCGCCCGCGACACGCCCCATTTCCACCCGCCGCAAATCCTGATTTTCGGTGCGCGCCTGCGCGCCCGCGCGAACCTCGCGAGCGGTGGCCAGCGTTTCGCCCGCGGTGGCCGCCGCGGCCTCGCGCGCGCGCAAAGTTGCTTCGGCTGCCCGTTCGGCATCGAAAGCGTGCTGCGCCGCATCCGTCAGCCGCGCCGATTCAATGCCGATCATCGCCGCCTGCGCATCGATCCGTTCAGGCGCATCGGCAAGACCGGCGCGCTCTTCCGCGAGCGCTGTGGCTCGTTTGGCCATGTCCTCGACCCGCTTGCCTGCCTTGCCACTGCGCGCGCGCCAGTCGGCACTTTCGGACAGCGCCGCCATATGGCGAGCCTTGTCAGCCGTTGCCTGTCCATCGCGCGCGACCAGATTAGCCCGGAACACCGCGACGGCCTCGCGGGCTTCGTGCGCCGCACGGTCGAGCGTGCCAATAATCGCGTCATCATGCGCCGCCGGAAGCGCTGCGATAGCCGTTATCGCCGCATTGTAATCGGCTTCCGATATGGCGAGTTCGTTATCGACATACTCCGATCGCTCGTTCAATTCCGCCGCCCGCGCCAGCGCGCGTTCAAGCGCAACGCCTGCCTGATCTTCGTCCCGAAGGGCGGCGCGAAGGGCTGTGTCGGCAACGTCACGCGCGCGACGCGCTTCATCGAGCTTCCCGCTTGCTTGCACCAAGACACGACCGGCCGCATCACGCGCTTGGGTGGTAGCAGCGGAATAGGCATTTCGTTCCGGAAGGTCTGCTTCAATCGATGCCAATCGGTTGCGCCGCTTCAACCCCTCTGCCGCCACCGCGCCTGCGCCGTCCGATGCAAAGCCGTCCCATCGGCGTAGCTTGCCGTCAAGCGTCACAAGGCGTTGGCCAACCGCCAGCGCGATGCCGTCATCACTGTCCACGACAGCGATCTGTGACAGCCGTCGCGTCAGTTCTGGCGGTGCAGTTACATAGTCAAGAAGTGGGCGACCAACGCCCAGTTTCGGATCCTCGGTCCCGATCACAGCGCCAACCCAGCGACGCGGCCCCGCATCGCCAATCTCCGCATTCAAATCATCGGCCAGCGCCGCTGCAAGGGCAACTTCATAACCGTGTGCCGCACGCACTTGCGAGAGTGCGCCGGTCGCAGTGGTCAGATCACGGTTCAACGCAGCCGCTTCTGATTGAAGCGATGCGAGCGAAACCGCCGTCGTCGCAGCATCGGCTTCGCACCTCGCCTGCTTTTCGGCGGCTGCGGCGCGGGCAAGTTCTGCGATATCGATGGCCGCCAACGCCGTTTCAGCCGCGAGCTGTGCGGATAAGCGCGCGCTTACCGCCGAATCACGCGCGACCTTGATTGCTGCGACATCGCCCAATGCCGCAAGATCAGCCTTGACCCGTTCCTGAGCCGCACGCGCTCGATCAAGTCTAAGCCTTGCCGCTGCGACCGCTGCCTCGGCAACGCGCCGTTCAGCCGCTTCGCGCGCGACCGCTGACAGGGCCTGTGCCAGCGCCACTTCGGCGGCTCGGCTCTGTTCTTCCGATTGCCCGACGGCTTCGGCCTGTGCTGGACGTTCAGCCATCGCCGCTTTCATCCGCGCGTCCAGCGCCTCGGCTTCGGCAGCCAGACGGATCAGCGCCTGGCCCGCATCGCGCGCCAGTTCGCCCTCTCGGGCATGGTCCGCTTGAAGCTGATCGCTCTGCGCCGATATGTCCGCGATTCGCGCTATCACCCGCGCGCGTTCGGCCTCGACTGTCGCCAGCCGGTGCCGCGCATCCGCTGCTGCATCACGCGCCGTCTGTGCTGTCGCCCGCGAATGCGCCAGAACGCCAACGGCTTCGTTCGACAGCGCCGCCGCTACCCGTTGCGCTTCGGATGCTCCAAACACAGCTTCGTCCGCAGATTTCGCTTCTGCACGGGCACTGTCGGCTGCTGCCGCCGCGTCACGCCAGCGGGCATAGATCAGCCGACCCTCTGCTATACGGATATCATCCGACAGCTTGCGATACCGCTCCGCCGATCGCGCCTGCCGCCGCAATATGCCAATCCGTGCTTCCTGTTCAGCGACCAACTCAGCGACGCGGGCAAGATTGGCTTCGGTTGCCTTCAGCCGGATTTCGGCTTCGCGTCGCCGGACGTGCAGCCCCGAAATTCCTGCCGCTTCCTCGAGCATCGCGCGGCGCTCGGCGGGCTTGGCGGCGATGATTGCGCCGATCCGTCCCTGACTGACGAGCGCAGGCGAATGCGCGCCCGTTGCGGCGTCGGCGAAGAGAAGCTGGGCATCGCGCGCGCGGGCATCGCGACCGTTGATCCGGTAGGCCGACCCTGCGCCCCGCTCGATCCGACGAACGACTTCGACCTCGTCGTCATCACGTTCAGCGAGGATCGACACTTCGGCAAACTGGCGCTGCGGGCGGCTCGCGGTCCCCGAAAATATCACGTCTTCCATCGCTGACCCACGCAACGATTTCGGCGACCCTTCGCCCATGACCCAGCGGATCGCCTCGAGCAGATTCGATTTGCCGCAACCATTGGGCCCGACCACCCCGGTCAGCCCCGGCATAATGCGCAGTTCGCACGGATCGACGAAGCTCTTGAATCCCGCCAGTTTGACCCGCGCGATCTTCATCGAGCTTTACGCACCCGCCGCCTTGATTTTCGCCTCGAGCGCTTCCCAGGTGCCGGTTTCCGGGACAACTTGCCCGTTGATCAGGAAGGTCGGCGTTCCTTGCAATTTATACTCGCTATTGGCGCGTTCGCGCATTTTCATCAGCTTATCGACCGCGGCATTGTTAGCGAGGCACGCTTCAACTTTTGCGGCGGATACGCCCCGCTGTTTTACAAAGGTGTCGAGCCCTGTCTTGTTCGCTATTGCTGCAAATTGCTGCGTCATTGGCAAGGTTGCTATCTTCTGCTGTTCGGCAGCGGTTATCGCCACCAGCTTGCCTAGCCACTCCTTTTGTGTGGCATAGGCTTGCTCCAGCAATGGAAAAAAGGATGCAGTTCCCCCGCACTGGACGAGCAAGGTTGCAGGGACGTCCTGGCCGCCGAGAAGATAGCTGCGAAACTCATAGCTGACTTTTCCGCTGGCTATATATGTATTGCGCAGAGCTGCCGAGGCTTGTTCCGAAAAGTCTGCACAATGCGAACAGCTCATCGACCCATATTCGACGACTTTTATCGGCGCATTCGGATTGCCCATCTGCATCCCGCCGTCGGGTGTTTCAACCACGGTGGTGGCCCATTCGGTGCCCGCCGGGGGTTTGGCGGCGGCAACGGCACCGGCTGCAGCCTGAGTGTTGTTTCCCGCTTGCTGGCCACAGGCCGACAACAGAATAAGCGGCAGTGCAAAAGCAATATATTTCATCGATCTACATCCTGATCTTAACGCGCCGCAATCGCCGCGCGGAGTTTAGGTTCTAGCGTGGCCCATGTACTTGGCCCCATGTCGCGTCCGTTAATAAGGAACGTCGGCGTAAACTTGATCTTGCGCACTTCCCACGCTTCCTTGGTCATGGCCAGCACCATATTCTGCGTTGCCTTGTCCATCATACAGGCATTGATGGCCGCTGGCGAAAGCCCCTTCGACATCATCAATGCGGACATCCCCGAGCCTTGCGCGATGCCGCCAAGAATAGTGTTCAGCGGTGCATCGTCGGGCAGTGGATTGGTGGTTTCGAACGCCTGCGCCTTCGCCATCATGGCTTCCTGCCCTGCAAACAGTGCCTCGCTCTGCGCAGCGAAACGCGACGGCCCGCCACAGCGCGCAAGGACCGCCGCCGCAAAATCATAGCGGTCGCGCACCGCATTGCGCAGTTCGACTGCAACAGTCCCCTTCGCCACATATCGCGTTTTCAGGGGGATCGATGATTCCACCGCATAATCCGCACAATGGTTGCACGAATAACTGAGATACTCGACCAGCCGGACCTTCGCTTTCGGATTGCCCAGCACATAAGCCCCGTTGGCTCCGCGCGTGACCGTCTTGGTCCAGTCGACCGGCGCGGCACCGATCGTCAGTGCGGCCACGCATGCTAGCAAAAATGCTTTCACGAAATCTTGCCCCTTACCGGAAGCATGGTTGCCGCCGCGACACTGCGCGCCAAAGATTCGAGCACCGCCTTCAGTTCAGGATCGGCGACCGTGCGCAATGATTCGCCCAGTTCGACCGGTACGGCAACCTGCGCAAGCGGCGCAGCGCGCACCTTGGGCGGAATAATCTCGCCCTGTCGGATCGTCACTCTGGCGATTGCGGCATAGCCGAAAAACCTGTTGACCCGTTCGATGATGGTCGGCCCGACGTGCTGCATCATCGGCGCGTGGGCTCCCGCGACGGCCAGCGTCAGCACTCCGTCCGACCGCTTGCCCTGTGGAAAGCGGATCGATTCGGGCGCGGAAATCGTTGCATAGCGCGCGCCGACAATCTCTGCCCAGCGGCTGACGACAGACGATTGGACAAAACCAAAGCGGCGGAACGCGACGCGACCGACATTGGGCACAATCTCCGAAACGCTTCGCGCACGGCCGCCCCGCGGACGTTCGGGCTCCTTGGCTGGAGGCGATTCGGATTTGGGCAGTTTCGACATTGGGTCTTCTCTGCCACAAGCGCGGCGTGCACGTCGATACTCCTTTGTTGAAATGGTATGATGCCAACGCCCGAACCCTGCCGTGGCGCGCGCCACCGGGGCGGCCCCCGACCGATCCCTACCGCGTCTGGCTGTCCGAAATCATGTTGCAGCAGACGACGGTTGCGACGGTAAAGCCCTATTTCGAAGCATTTACGGCACGCTGGCCGACCGTCGATGCGCTTGCCGCTGCGGACGACGCTGATGTCATGGCAGCATGGGCGGGCCTCGGCTATTATGCACGCGCCCGCAATTTGCTTGCCTGTGCGCGAAAAATAAACGGCATCTTTCCCCGATCCGAAGCCGATTTGCGCAAACTGCCCGGGATTGGGCAATATACTGCTGCTGCCATCGCCAGCATCGCATTCGGCCAGCGCGCGGTCGTCGTCGACGGCAATGTCGAGCGCGTCGTGTCGCGGCTGTTCGCGGTCGAAACACCGCTACCCGCTGCAAAGCCCGAACTCTACCGCCTGACCGACAGCATCACGCCGGGCGTCCGCGCCGGTGATTTTGCGCAAGCGATGATGGACCTCGGCAGCACGATATGCACGCCGCGCGCGCCCAAGTGCCTGATCTGCC